>DAOOIT010000058.1 GCA_035384565.1 Planctomycetota bacterium
AAATACATCATACCACGTGGGCTCTCGGCGTCTTCCATTTTGGCGAAAGTCGAGCCTAGTTTGAGCAAGTATGGCCGTGGGGCGGTCCGGGGCCGCTCCTGCCCCTCTGCATCGCGCTCGCTCTCACAGGGTGATACAGGTGAGGAACGGGCACTGCCTGGATGCCTCCGCGGCGGGGGACCATGACTGGGAGCCGTGCGCCCGAAGATGTCGTAGCCTTGACTTCGCGTGTGCCGGCAACTAGAATTCCAGGGGGGCCAGGCCCGGCGAGCCGTGGCCGCCCGTCGTGGGAAAGCATGGTGAGTTAGTCCCCGCTGAAGAGGAGATGTGTGGCATGGCCAAGGACACAGCGACAGCCAGCCGCGGCGGCTCGCCGTCGGTGTTCCTCTACCCCGTCATCGGCCTCTTGGCCGTGGGCAACGTGGTGTTCGCGCTCCTGTGGCTGCTCAACCCGATCGCCAGCGGCCCCTCGGGCGAGCGCAGCGGCCGCCGCGTGGAGGTGCACACCGGCCGCCGCGTGCTGCGCGTGGGCGAGGGCGTGAGCGCCGGCGAGCCGAACGCCGGCTTCGAGAGCCGCCTGCCGGGCGAAGAATTCGAGGAGCTGACCAAGCGCCTCTCGCGCCTCGCTCAGGTGTCGCGCGGCGAGCAGGCCGACGAGTTCTTCAGGTCCGACGCCGGCAAGGCGGCCAAGCCGGCGCTCGTCCTCACCTTCCCACGCCGCGGCGTCGGCACCGAACGGCTGGAGGTCTACGCGGCCGACACGCGCCGCAAAGCCTGCTACTGCCGCCTCGGCAGCACGGGCGAGGCCCTGGCCGTGAACCTCGATGAGTACCAGAAGATCGCGGCCGAGCTCTCCGCGCTCGCGGGCGGCGCAGCGGGGGGCCTCACGCCCCCCTACTTCATGCCCATCGGCGAGCCCCTGCGGGCCAAGCTGGCCAAGCTCGAGGCGCCCCTCGGCGTCACCACCGTCTCGTCCGACCCCCGCCAATATCTCCTCCAGATGCTCAGCAACCCGCTCCTCGGCGGCGCCGGCCTCCAGATGCAGCAGCCCGACGCGGGCACCGTGCTGCTGGCCCTGCGCCTGCCCGACGATCAGGCGATGACGCGCGCCCTGGCCGAGGCCATGGCCCGCGCCTCCGACAAGGTGAAGGCGCAGCACTTCGACTTCGCCACCCAGGCCGAGGCGGTGCGCGAATTCGCCCGCTCGCTCCAGCGTCCCGTGAGCGAGGTCGAGGACGCGCTGGTGCTCCAGTACGCCGGCCGCGTGCGCATCCTGCGGGGCGCGGAACTCCTGGGCCGCGACGACACCGCCGGCCCCCTCGTCGCCCCCGTCGCGCGCTTCGAGGGCGAAAAGGTCCTCGTCCAGGCCCTCGACGGTCTCCTCACCGACCGCGGCCTCCTCTACTTCGCCGAAGGCCACGGCGAGCGGCGCATCGCCGACCGCCGCAACGAGGGCCTCAACCAGGTGGTCGAGCAACTGAACTCCAGCGGCTTCCGCACCGGCCCCCTCGACCTTTCCAGCGCAAAGGCCGTCCCCGCCGACTGCCAGGTGCTCGTCCTCGCCGGCCCCAAGAAACCCTATCCCGCCGAGCTCGAGAAGGCCCTCGCCGCCTACCTCGACGGCGGCGGCCGCCTGGCGCTCATGCTCGACCCGCCCGACGGCGCCGTGCCGCTGGCCGACGTCCTCAAGCGCTTCGGCGTCACGGTGCCCGACCCCAAGAAGGTGCTCGAGGTGCCCGGCCGCCTCACCCCCCCCGTGGCGATCGAGATGGAACTGAACACCAAGCTCGACTTCGCGCAACGCTGGACGCGCGAGCCGCTCGTCTGCTACACGGCGACGGAACTGGCCGTGACGCCGCCCGCCGAGGACGCGTCGTTCGAGGTCTTCCGCCTCGCCCGGCCCGCCGAGAGCGGCGAGGGCGCCAAGCCCCCCTGCCTCATCGCCGCCATCCGCCCCAAGGCCGGCGCCAAAGGCCCCAAACTTCTCGTCTTCAGCGACGTAGATGCGTTCAGCAACCAGCTTGTCCGCCAGGTCGCGGGCAACGTCGAACTCCTCACCAGCGCCCTCACCTGGCTGGCCGAGTAGCGGGCTGAACTGCGGGGGGGAGCGCCCATCTTCGCAAGAAGGGCATCCTCCCCCGTGCATCCGCCCTCCCGAGAACTCCTCCACGGGTCTGGACCATTCGAGCCGCTCGAACGCTACAGACCCGCCACGAGAGTCCTTAGAAGGGGATGTGGGGGGAACTTCCCGCGAGGAAGCTCCTCCCACATCTCTTCATCGCTCTCCGACTTTCGCGGCGTCTGCCTCGTGGGCGTCGCGTATCACGAATGACAGCCTGGCCAGAAAGGCGGCGCGGCGCGCGGCCCGAGCCGCGAGAGCCGGGTCGCGCGCGAGGTCGCGCAGGTACGCCTCGAAGCCCCGCTCGAATTGGGCCTGGAAGGGGATGATGTTGAGCCGCGCAACGCCGTCGCCCTCGATGCTCAGCATCCACTTGCCCCGGTCGTCCACCACGCGAATCCCCGAGGCGCGTTCGCCCTCGTGGAACAGGCCCCCACGAAAAGCCTCGTGCAGCAGCTCAGCGCACGAGCCGAGACTCCGCCCGGGCCGCCCCGCGAGGGCCACCCCGGGATTCACGCCGCCCAGCTCGGGCAGATACCGGCGGCAGAAGGCATCGAAGCTGCCCCGCGAAACCGTGCGAGCTGCGCTGCCCGCGAAGTAGCCGGCCAGCGACCCGATCGCCAGGCACAGAGCCTCGGCCGCCGACGCGAACGCATGCACCGCGATCAACGTGCAGGCGGCCTCGTTGTGGCGGGCGGCCAGCGCCCGGACCTCTGCGCTCAATTCCCCGTGGGCCACTGCCGCCTCACTTCTTCAGAGGCTCCAGGTAGATCTTCCGGGCCTCCCATTGCCCGCCCTCGCTCTGGATGCAGATGCGCCCGCTCGTGTCGCTGCACTCGTGCGCCTCGTTCATCAGCTTGCCGTTCACGTACGGCAGCACCGTGTCGCCGTCGCACACGATCTCGTACACGTTCCACTCGCCGGCGGGCTTCTCATTGTGAGCGCCCAGCTTGGCCAGGCGGCGCCCGTTCACCCGCTCGCCCCCCGCCTTGTGCTCCCTGAACTCGAAGCCGCCGATCACCCAGAAGTCGCCCTGGTTCTGGAACGCGCCCTGGCACTCCAGGCTGCGCGGCCACACGACGTCCTTCCCGCTCATGTGCACCAGCACCCCGCTGTTGCCCGGCTTGAGGAACCGCCACTCCATCACAAACTTGTAGTTCCTGTAGGCCTTCTCCGTCCGCATGTAGCCCGCGGGCCGGCCCGAGCACTTCACCACCCCGTCCTCTGCCGTGAACGTCTTCTCCGGCTCATCGCCCGCGATGAGCACCCAGCCCGTGAGGTCCTTGCCGTTGAACAGCTCGATGCGCTCCTTCGGCTCGATGGCCTCCTCGGCATCGGCGGCCCAAGCCACGGCCCCCAATCCACAGGCCAGCCCCACCACAGCCACCCATGCTGCGTGCCTCATCTCGCATCGCTCCTTTCTGGCGCACTCCCCGTCCCCAGCCAGTATAGGGGGCGCCCCCGGCCAGAGTCAACACACCACCGCCCCGCTGGATGCGGACCGAAATCGTAGGCGGTTTCCGTTGCGTAAATCCCCGGAATAGGTAGCCGCGAGCGTCTCGCTTGCGGCTACCTTCATCCGTTCGACAGGCGAGACGCTTATTGCTATGGACATCCACAACAGAAACTGCCCGCAGAAATGGCCCACACCACCGTCCCGCACCCCCGTGTGCGGTCTGGCGCCGCAGCGCCCCAGCAGGTCCAGGCAATCGGTCGGACGGTCAACCGCGCCTCAGGGTTGGGCATCTGATGCAAGTATCTCGAATTAGTCGTAACCTATGTATTTAAAGCACCTTATGCCATTTCTCTGCTCGTAAACCGCGCAGCAACTACATTCATAAGCAATGTACATACAAGTACTTGACATGTTAGAACGCTTTGACTACAATACTGAGTTATTGCATATACCTAAGAAGGTTCACGCGCCAATGGCAACAGAGATGGCTCTTCCTGTTGTCGCGCCCGCTCTCGACCTCCTTCAGGCCCTCGGCTGGTACGCGCGCGAAGTGGTCGGGGTCGAGCGCCTCTTCGGCCACGTGACGGTCAAGCGCCGACGCAACCTCGCGCGGCCGATCCGGCGCCGGAGAAGCGCCTTTCGCGACCCCGTGCTCTGCTACCAGTTCCTGGCCATGGCCTGGCTCGGGGCCACGCGCCTCTCGCAGATCGAGCCGTGCCTCGAGCGTCGCGACGATCTGGCCCGCGCCCTCGGCCTGCCGCGGTTCTGCGACCACACCACCGCGCACAACTTCCTCAACGCCTTCCACGTCACACACCTGCGCCAGCTCGACGAAGCGAATGCGCGCCTCCTGCGCGAGCACGGCAGCGCGCTCGCACAGCGCGCGCCGATCCTCGACCTCGATGCGGCCGAGCGACGCGTGCGGCGAGCGCGCCACCGCGGCACCCGCACATACCGGTGGGCCGTGGCATTCTCCGCCGGCGAAGCCCTCGCGCAAAGCCTGCAACGCGACCCCGCCGACTGGCTGCCCGTCGTGCACGAAGCGCTCTCGCAGGCCCAGCGCCTGCTTTCCGCCAAGCCGCGTCTCGTGCGGCTCCACGGCCCGTGCGTGTCGGAGGCCGTGCTTCGCGAACTCGCGCGGCAGCGCCTCCCATACCTGGCCACAGGACCGTGGGCTTTCGTTCGCGCCGTGCACCCGCCAGCGGCGGCGAGCGCCCGGTGGACCGCCATCGGCAACGGGGCTCGCGCGCTGGACCTCGGCGCCGCCCTCGCGCCGTACCGCGCGCGCCACTGGGCTCGCGCCATCCTCATCGAGCGCCACGCCGACTGTGCAGAGGCCCGACCCGAACGGACCGGGATCGTGACCACTCGTCTCCATGATCCAACACCCACGATCGCCTGTTTATCGGCCTCTGCCAGCCGTATACGGCCATTCTTCGGACACCCACGTTGGCCCCTCGACGACGGCAAGCTGCCCTCGGGCGACCCGCGCGGCACCGCGGCGTTCCTTCGCCTCGCGACGATCGCGATGAACGTCCTCCGCCTCTTCGCGCGACACCTCGGCGGCGAATGCACTGCTGCACGCCTGCACGAGCGCCTGCGTGCCATTGGCTGGCGAGGAGCCTGAGCGCGCCAGCGTGCGCGACGACGGCGCGCGGCGCTTGACGCATGAGCAAGAGCCACGAGGGGCGCCCGCGCTGGCCGGCTCAGGCGCGCGCCGCGCGGCAGCATGAGCGCGTGGATGGTAGTTCCCCAGGCTGCGCCAGGATGCTCCTTACTCCGGCATTGGGGCCGAGAGGCCGGACGCGCGGCCGGAACCCTTCTCATCCGAAGGAGACCTCGCCAACCGGCAGAGCGGATGCTGCACGGGGCATGCAAGCAGACGATGCAGCGCGGCTGAGCACAGGCGCAGGCAGTGGAACCGGGACGTCCGTCGTGAGGGCCTTCGCGGACACCGCCCCGCGTGGCGCGTCGCTCGAGGCGCGAGCACGGCGGAAGGCGAGGGCTGCGCGGGGACAGCGTGTGGCGCCTCGCGGGCGGACCGGGCCGCCACGCTCGCGCGCGACAGACACGCAGTGCCGAGAGCCGGCGCTCGCGCCCCCGAGCGGCATTGAGCCGCGCACGAGGGAGCGGAGAGAACCTCAAGGCGGGGGTGAGCGAAGCATGGCCCCGACAGGGCCTCGAGGGCGCTCGACCTAGGTGGCGCCGGGCGTATTGCGCCCCGCGACGCGCGCGCCTGAAGGCGCGACGACATGGTGTGCAACCGAGGGGCTGGGAATCCCGGCGTGCCCGGGAGCGAGAGAGGGGCCCCTAGGATTGTCGCCACGACGCTGGCACCGTGCCATGGAATAGCCAGATCGAGGGTGCTCTCATCAGGAGGCAGACACAATGCGCAATGCAAATGACTATATTGTCGTAAGATACGCATGGAAGCATAGAGCATGCATTATTAGTAAGTGGCACAAAAGGATAATATGAAAGCACATAGGCATGGTACGAGTACAAATGAACACCGCAAGGCTTTGTGAATCGGCAATATGACGCGTCACTAAATCAAGATAAGTAACATAAGGGTCAAGTGGGGAAAAGGCGATGAAGAAGGGGGCCGCGGATCACAACGACCGGCGATGATGGGTCATCAGCTCCCGCTTGACGGTGGCATCGGTGACGTCGGCATAGCGGAGGGTGGTCTGCATGTTGCGGTGGCCGAGGAGCTTCCTGACGACACCGAGGCTGATGCCCTCGTTGAGAAGCCGGGTGGCGAAACTGTGGCGAAGGGCGTGGATGCCGGCGTGCACTCCTGCCTTGGCGCAGTAGCGGAGCCAGGCGTGGTGGGCGGTGCGGTAGTGAACGGGGCGGCTGGTGCCGCGTCGGGCGGGGTCTCCGCGGAAGAGCGCGCCCGAGGCGATGCGGTTCTCCCGCAGGTAACGACGAAGGAGTTGGAGGCTCTCGGGGGCGGCGTAGAGCATCACGGTGCGGGTGCGGCCGCCCTTGCCGCGGACGACGATCTGCTCGTCGTCGGGCGTGAGGACGAGGTCCTCGAAATAGACGCCCAGGGCTTCGGACACGCGGAGTCCTGTCTCGGCGATCAAAGTGAAGAGCAGGCGATCGCGGAGGTTCTGCTTGGGAATGGCGTCGAGGACCTTGCGGATGGTGCGGGACTCCAGCGGGCGGGGGTGGTATTCGGGAAGCTTGACGCGGTCGAGCTTCTGCATGGGGTTGGCGGGAATGAGGTCGTGTTTGTAGCACCAGGTGAGGAAGGCGTTGGCGGATGCCTGAGCCCGGGCGCGGGTGGCGGGCGACTTGCCGGCGAGGGAGGTGAAGTAGAGGCGCAGGCGCGCAGGGCCGAGGGCGTGGAGGCCCTCGGGGGCGAACTCGATGAGGCGGCGGAGGTCGCAGCGGTAGTTCACGAGGGTATGGCGAGCGCGGCCGGCGTTCTCGAGGTCGGTGAGGAACTCGTCGAGGAGGCGGCCGAGGGGGAGCGCGGGGGCCGGTTCGGGGGTTGAGTTGAATATAATCTCTGATCTGGGGGGGCGCGCGCGGCGCTCTAAGTGCTGTGGTTTCCGCTTGTCGGGCAGGTACGAGTCCATTATAAGAAGCATTATATGACACTGGGGCAGGTTGTCAATCCGATTTTGCCGCTGCGGGTGCGCGCTGCCCTTGACCCCCGCATCGCGGAATGGTAGGCTCCCCAGCAATGGTGGGCCCGCGCGCCCGGGTGCGGCGCTATTGGGCTCAAGGGTGTGGAGGAGTGACGCGGGCATGCGGCAGCGAGTCTCTCGCGTGTGGGCGGCCCTGGCTCTTGGATGGTCCACAGCCATCGTGTCCGGAGAACCCGCCGTGGCAGAGCAGCCCCTGAAGGTGGCGCTGGAAGTGTCGCTCGGTTCGCGGCTCGGGCAATGCCGTGCGGTGCCCGTGCAGCTTGGCCCAGGAAGCCGGCCCGCCTTTCTGGCGGCGTACTGCGCCGACGCGCACGTGGACCCCTGGAGCGAGATGTTCTTCTACCCTACCGACACGCTGAAGCTGGCGCTCATGAATGCCGACGGCCGGGTCCTCTGGCGGCTGGACCTCGGCAGGGGCGTGGTGCCGGGCATGTGGTTCTGCCCGCTCTTCGCCTTCGACCTCGATGGCGATGGCGTGGACGAGATCTACTTCGTCAACAACACGGACGCGGAGCATCCGCTCGGGCACCGGGGCCGTTGCCTGGAGCGCCTCGATGCCCGCACGGGCCAGAGCACGGGCCGCTGGCCCTGGCCCGCCAAGAACTCGGAACAGAGCCTGAGCCACGCCCACCGCAACTTCATCCTGGGCGGCCACGCCCGCGGCGAGGCCGTGCTCGTCACCGCGCAGGGCACTTACGAGAGCATGCACCTCCAGGCCTGGACGCGCGAGATGAAGCCTCGCTGGGAGCGCACCATCGCCGCCGATGCCCCCGGCGCGCGCGGCAGCCACATGTGCGCCATCAGCGACCTCGACGGCGACGGCGTTCAGGAAGTGATGTGGGGCGAGCGCTGCATCGAGCTGGACACGGGCAAGGAGCTGTTCTGCGCGGACCGTGACTCCTATCGCGGCCATTCGGACGTCGTGCAGCCCTTCACCGACCCGAGGACCGGGCAGTGGCTCGTCTACACCTGCCGCGAGAGCGACCCGAGGGCCCAGCCCCGCGTGGTCGTCTTCGACGCCAAGGGCGCCCGCGTGTGGGGCGACGTGGGGGAGGGGCACATGGACATGGGCTGGGTGGCCCGCCTCGGCGACAGCGGTGCGCCCGTAGCCATGGCCATCCGCATCGGCAGCAAGGGCGCCGGCCCGGGCGGCACCACCCGCACGGGCGTCCAGGAGTTCGTCTTCAACGCAGTGACCGGCGAGAAGCTCGACCTCGGCTTCAGCGTCTACCGCACGCTTCCGGTGGACCTCGACGGCGACAGCCTGCACGAGCTCGTGCGGGCGACGGACGGGGGCCTCGAGGTGATAGACCGAAAGGGGCACCGTCTCGCCACCCTCGGCGCAGGTGGCGAGGTGGCCATGGCCTGCAAGCTCCTCGACCTGCCCGGCGAGCACGTGCTCGTGGCCTACCCCGATGGCACGCTCCGCGTCTGGGCCGACCCGAGGGCGAAGGACAGCGCGGCCGCGCTCGCCCGGTTCCGACATCCGCTCTACCAGGCCAACCGCCGGCTCTTCGGCACAGGATACAACCTCAACGTCCTCGGAGGCCTGTGATGCTCCCGCCCGTTCTGCTCCTCGGCCTGGTAGCCTCGGCCGCTCCTGCCCAGCCGCCCGGGGGCGCGCTCGCGGGCCAACGCCCCCGCGTCGTCGTGTCGTCCGACATCGGCGGCTCGGACCCCGACGATTTCCAGTCCATGGTCCACCTGCTCCTCTACGCCGACGTGCTGGACATCGAGGGACTGGTGTCGTCTCCCCCCGGCAAAGGCCGCGCCGAGCACATCCTCGAGGTCATCGCCGCCTATGAAGAGGACTTCCCGAACCTCGTGAAGCACTCGGCCGGCTATCCGCGGCCCGAGGCGCTGCGGACGTTGACGAAGCAGGGCGCGACGGACCCCGCGCCGCCGGCAGGCTTCTCGGCGCCCACCGAGGGCTCGCGTTGGATCATCGAGCGCGCAAAGGCTCACGACCCCCAGGCGCGGCCCCTCTGGGTGCTCGTGTGGGGCTCGATCACCGACGTCGCCCAAGCCGTCCGCGACGACCCGGCCATCAAGAAGTCCATCCGCGTCCACTCCATCGGGTCGTGGAACACGGCGCAGGACCGCGCGTCGCGCGATTACCTCTTCCGCGAGCACCCCAACCTGTGGTGGATCGAGTCCGACACCACCTTCCGTGGGATGTACATGGGCGGGCCGCAGGAGGGCGACCTGGGCAACCGCTCGTTCGTCGAGCGGCACGTCCGGGGCCACGGAGCGTTGGGCGACTTGTACTTTCGCAAGAAGGCCGACATCAAGATGGGCGACACGCCCTCGGTGCTCTACCTCCTCCGCGGCAATCCCGACGAGCCGACGGCGGAGCATTGGGGTGGGGCCTTCGTGCGGCCCGAGCCCGACTCGCGGCCGACCTACTGGCACGACAACCCCGCTCCCGCCCTGGCGGACCAGGGCAAGCCGGGCGCGAAGACCGTGAACCGATGGCGCGGAGACTATCTGCGCGACTGGCAGCAGCGCATGGGCCGCGTGCGCTAAGGCGCGCGGTCCTTCATTGGCTTGGGCCCTTGTCCTTCGGCGGCGGCTCGGGCGGCGGGCCGGCCTGGATGCGGAAGCTGGCCTCCAGCTCGCGCCACGTGGCCTCCATCGCCTCCGCGCGCTCGGGGTGCCTGGGCACCAGGTTCACCATCTCGCAGCGGTCGGTCGAGAGGTCGAATAGTTCCCAGGCATCCTGGTCTTCGCGGGCGGAGACGAGCTTCCAGTTGCCCTCGATGAGCGCGCGGTTGCCCTCGTGATGGAAGAAGAGCCGCTCGCGCGTCACCGCGCCGTCGCGCGCGAAGGCCGGCACGAGGCTCTTGCCCGGCAGCGGCGGCGCGTTTTGAGTCTCGCCTTCAGGCAGTCTTATGTTTGAAGTGCCGCCTTCAGGGGGTCTCGCCAGCTCCAGCAGCGTCGGTACGAAGTCAATCACATGGCACTGGTCGTGCCGCAACTCGCCCCGGGCCTTGATGCCCTTGGGCCAATGGACGATCCAAGGCGTGGCAATGCCGCCCTCGTGCACCCAGATCTTGTGGCGGCGGAAGGGCGCGTTGGAGGCGCTCGCCCAGCCCGGGCCGAGGCACAGGTACGACGCGCCCGAGCCGGGCGGGGCCTGGGCATCGTGCCGGTCGCCGCGGATCAGGATCGTCGCGTCCGCGCCGTTGTCGGAGAGGAAGAAGATCACCGTGTCGTCGAGCGCGCCCATCGCGCGCACCTGCTCGATCACGCGGCCGATGTTGCGGTCCATGCGATCCACCATCGCCGCGTGAATGGCCATCTTGGTGGCCTGGAACTGCCGCTGCTCCTCGGTGAGGTCCTTCCACGGGAGCGGGTGCTCCTCCTCGCCGGGGCCGAGGGAGTCGAGGAACTCCTTCTTGAAGTAGCGGGGGGTGAAGGCGGTCTCGAGCGGCGAGAGGGCGCAGTTGACGATGCCCATCTCGCGGAGTCGCTTCCAGCGCGCCTCGCGGACGGCGTCCCAGCCCGCCAGGTAGCGCTCGCGGTAGCGGGCGATGTCATCCTGGAAGGCGTGAAGCGGAAAGTGGGGGACCGTGAAGGCCAGGTAGCCGAAGAAGGGCTTGTCGGCGTGGTTCGCGGCGTGGTCCTTGAGGCAGCGGACCATGTGGTCGGCCATGTAGTCGGCAGTGTAGTAGCCGCTGTCGGGCTGGACGGGCGGGAGGGGCTGGTCGTCTTCCTGGTGGGTGCGGGGATAGAAGTGGCGGTCGTGGTCGTCGAGCTTGTAGGAGCGGTCGAAGCCGGCATCGGCGCAAGGCTTGGGTGCGCCCATCACGTGCCACTTGCCGCTGTGGTAGCAGCGATAGCCTGCGGGCTTGAGATAGTGGGGCAAGAGGCGCGCCCACTCCGGCAGACGGCCGCGCGGCGGGTCCATCCGAACCTGTTGCGCATAGTAGCCGGTCAGGATGCACGAGCGGGTGGGCCAGCAGCGGGCCGTCGAGTAGCCGTGCGTGAACCGCACGCCGCCTGCGGCCAGCTTGTCGAGATTGGGCGTCTCGATTTCGCCGCCGTAGCAGCCGATATCCGAGAAGCCCATATCGTCGGCGAGGATGATCAAGACATTCGGCGGCTTGGTTGTGGGCGGCGTGTCCTCACGCCGCGAAGGTTCTGCTGCCATCGCACCGGTTCTCCTGATCATTGCCAGGCCGGCTAGCCCGGCCATCTTCACCACATCGCGGCGGGTGAACGTTCCACTCATTGTCAACTCCTACCCCTCTTGTTTCCTCTCCTTCCCAGCCGGCGGCCCCCAGGGCTTGTCGGGGATGGGTTTGCCGAGGGGGATGTAGCGGTCCTTGAGAACGAGGTCTCGGTCAATAACCTCGCCTTCCTGGATGTCCGCATGGGCTTCCTCGGCGTAGCCCTTGAGGCGGGCGAGGATGTCGGGGTGCTTGGCGGCGAGGTCGGTGGTTTCGGCGAGGTCGGTGGCGAGGTCGTAGAGCTCCCACACGCCCTTGGGGCCGCGGGTGCGAACAGCTTTCCAAGTGCCCTCGCGGACGGCGATGTGAAGTCCGTCTTCCCAGTAGAGGTACTTGTGCTGGCGTTGGGCGGGTTCCGCGTGCAAGTATGCACGCCCTACCGCCGAATCGCCGACAAGCTCAGGGAGGATGGACAGGCCGTCCGTGTCGGCTGGGCAGGCAGCGCCGGTCAGTTCCGCCAGGGCGGGCATGATGTCGGGGAAGTAGCCGAGATGGTCACTAACGCGGCCGGGCTTGATCTTGCCGGGCCAGCGGACGATGTAGGGAACGCGGAGGCCGCCCTCGTAGAGGCGGCCCTTGCCGCCGCGGAAGGCCCGCTTCCCAGTGGCAGGGTCCACGTTGGGGCCGTGGAGGCCGTCGGGGCACGCCGCCTTGTCGGCGAAGTACTCGAAGCCGCCATTGTCGCCGGAGAAGAAGACGATAGTGTCGTCGTCCAGCCCGAGCTCCTTGAGCATCGCCAGGATTTCGCCGACCTGACGGTCCACGAGGTTGACCATCGCGGCGTAGACCTTGGCGTCGCGGGGCCAGGGCTTGTCGCGGTAGGGCGCAAGGGAGGGGTCGTCGTCGGGGAAGCCGTACTGGCCGTGGGGCGGGGTGTAGGGGAGGTAGAGGAAGAAGGGGCGGCCCTTGTTCGCGCGCAGGAACTTCTTGGCCTCGTCGTGGATGACGTACTGGCTGAAGGTCTTGCCCTCGAGGTAGCTGCCGGGGTTGCCTTCGAGCGGCACCTCCTGGCTGTTGCGGATGAGGTAGGAGGGGAAGAAGGTGTGGGCGTGCACCTGGTCATAGTAGCCGAAGAAGACGTCGAAGCCGTGGGTCTCGGGCACGCCGGAGGTGCCGCGGGCGCCGCAGCCCCACTTGCCGAAGCCGCCGGTGGCGTAGCCGGCTTTCTGGAGCATCGAGGCGATGGTCTCCTCGCCGGCGCGGAGCGGCTCCCAGCCGGCGTTGGTGCGGACCGAGGTGTGGCCCGTGTGCTTTCCGGTCATGAGCGTGGCGCGGGTGGGGGCGCACACGGAGGCGCCTGCGAGAAGCTGTGTGAAGCGGATGCCCTCGGACGCCAGGCGGTCAATGTGGGGTGTGCGCAGTTCCTTGTGGCCCATGCACGACAGCTCGAAGTAGCCCAACTCATCGCTGACGATATAGACGATGTTGGGCTTGCGGGGCCTGGGCGCGGGTTCGGCGGCGAGGGCGTCGAGAGGGCCGCCTGAAGGCGGCACTGCGAACGGGGCTACGAGCGCGGCTTTCGAAAACTCGCGGCGGGTGAGCAAGGCCATTGGGTGGCTCCTAGAGCGACCCCGAGCCAGGAACGGCGCGTGTGAGCCACACTCTGGCGCCGTCGTGGCTGGTGACCATCAGGGCGCTGCCATCGGGGGCCCAGTGCAGAAAGCTGCGCTCGCCGAGCGGGAAGCCCTCGGGCACGGGCAGGCGGCCCGCCACGGCCTTCGTGCGGAACACGACAACGGCGTGCGGCGTGGCGACGAAACGCGCCTGCCGCGCGAGCACGGCCACACGGCCGTCGCCCACGGCCTGGCCGCGGCCGTAGACGTTGCGCGCAACGCCCGCCCAGCGGGTGATGACGAAGTTGGCCCACGGGAACCCAGGCACGGCGAAGGGCACGAGGCGGCCGGTCGCCTCGTCCACGATGGCGGCCGGCGCATCGTCGGGAATGAGCAGCAGCGCGCCGTCCTCGAGATAGGCGGAGACCGAGAAGTTCGTGTTCCAGACGCCGTCGAGCTTGACCTCGATGCGGGTCTTGGTGCCCTTGGCGAGGTCGAGGGCATAGTAGCCACGGGCCAGCGCCGGGGGCGCAGGCGCGGCGCCCGGGAGCGCGCCGACTCCGCCGCCGCCATCGCGGCCGAAGGCGCCCTTGCCCATCTGGTTCTCCTCGGCCCACACCAGCAGGCGCGAGCCGTCGGGCGCGGCGGCGCGCACGGTGAGCCGCATTGCCGCGGCCTCGGGCCACTCGAGCGTTGAGCGCTTGCCATCCACAACCATGGTGATGCGGCCCGACGCGACCAGCGCCTCGCCGCGGTCGGCGATGGGATAGCGGTCGGCACGCGCGTCGTCGAGGGCCTGGCCCTCGAGCTTCGCCCACGCGCCTTTCGCCACGTCGTAGTCGTACGGTTCGGGCGTGACGTTGAGCCACAGGCCCGGCTGCGCCCGGGCGGCGTCGGCGGCGTCCATGTCCACCACCGCGATGCGGAAGCGGTCGGGCGCGAGCCAGCGTGCGCCGTGGCGGAAGCCCACCAGGCGTCCCGGGCGCTCGGCCACAGGCGGCAGCAGGGTAGTCGCCTCGCCACCGAGCGACTCCAGCGCGAGCTTCTTCAGGCAGTGGTAGTTGTTGCGGCCGGCGGGGTCCTGCGTGACGAGGAACCGCGTGGCATCGGGAGAGGGGATGCAGTCAATCGCCCGCGACTTCAGCTCGCCGACCACGCGGCCGTCGCGTTCGAGGATCGTGCAAGCCGCGCGGTCGCCGTGCGGACCGGGCTTGAAGGTGAGGGCCTCCACGTCGGGCGTGTCGAATGGCGCGTAGCCGCGCGCGAGCAGCCGGCCGTCGGCCAGCCAGGTGCACTCGTGGGCGCGGCACAGCGGCGACGCCTTGCCCGTCGCAGCGTCCACCACAAAGTATGCGGAGAGCAGATAGCCCTGCTGCCCGCCGAAGAGGCTGCGGCGCTCGACGTAATCGCCCTGGAGGCACACGAGCGCGGCGTCGGCCTTAGGCGACCAGGCGCACGCACCAAAGCCGTTCGTGCGCGGCGCCTTGGGCAGCTCGACCACGCCTTCGTGCAGCGCGCCGCCCGCGGCCGCGCACGCAGCGGCTCCGAGCGCGCAAAGCAGCCGCGTCGCCGTCCGCAACATGGCCGACCTCCTGAGTCAGACCTCCTCGCGCCGCACGCTCTCGATGACCACGGGCTTGAGCGGCGCGTCCTGGTAGCCGCTCACGGTGCCGGTTTTCACAGCCTTGATCTTGTCCACCACGTCCATCCCGGCGGTCACCTTGCCAAAGACGCAGTAGCCGAAGCCCTGGGGCGTCTTATCTCGGTGGTTGAGGAAGGCGTTGTCGGCAACGTTGATGAAGAACTGCGAGGTGGCGCTGTTCACGTCGCTGGTGCGGGCCATGGCCAGGGTGCCGCGGGCGTTCTTCAGCCCGGGCTTGGCCTCGTTGACGATGGGCGGGTGGGTGGCCTTGCGGCGCAGGTCGGGCGTGAGACCGCCGCCCTGGATCATGAAGTTGCTGATCACGCGGTGGAAGACGGTGCCGTCGTAGAACCTCTCGTCGGCGTAGCGCAAAAAGTTGGCCACCGTGGCGGGCGCCTGGTCGGCCCATAGCTCGGCCTTGATCGTGCCTTCGGACGTTTGGATGACGACCACGGGATTGGCGATGGCGGGGCCTCCTTTCGAGTGAGAGTAGCCTGCATTCTACGCCCTTGCCGCTCCGCGATCAAACGCGGGGGCCGACTGCCCGTTGCGAAAAAGCGGGCGGTGTTGTACGCTGGGGGGCATGGGCGGTTCAGGAGAATCCGCGACAATGCCTGCCACCGAGCTGAGCTACGACGACCGCCTGGCGCTCCTGCGCGAGTGGAAGCTGGCCCAGGTGCGCCAGAAGCGCGAGATGAGCGGCCCGCGCGACGCCGACGAGCAAGGCCAGGTGCCACTGCCGCCCGAGGCCGCCGAAGTGGTCGAGGCCGTCAGCGGCTCGGGCGTGCTCGTGCGCGACATCATCCTCAAGGGCTTCGAGGCCAAGCCCAATCACCCCAGCGGCGGCTTCTTCGGCCCCAGGGCCGTGGGCGAGAACTTCCGCCGACTCCTCAACGCCCACCCCACCCACGTGCACCCCGACAACTCGATGGCCGGCGTCTACATGGTCAACTTCATGTCCTACCGCAAGCCGGGCTGGAACCCTGACCTCGACTACTCGCACCTGAGGCCTGAGCAGGAGAGGTACGCGCTCGACCACGGGATCGGCGGCGTGCAGCACTTCTGCCCCGACCTGCGGATCGGCCTCGACCTCGGCTGGGGCGGGCTGCTCGACAAGGTGCGCCGTTTCCGCCGCGTGAACCCTCACGCCGCCGAGTTCTACGAGGGCCTCGAGCACGTGCTCCTGGGCATTCAGGGCTGGGTGCGCCGCCACGCGGAGGCCGCCGACACGTTGGCCGCCGCCGAGCGCCACGCACAACGGCGCGCCAACCTCGAGGCCATCGCCGACATCTGCCGCCGCCAGGCCACCGACCCGCCCGCCACGTTCCGCGAGGCCTGCCAGTGGCTGGTCTTCTTCCAGGCTGTGGCCAAGATGTTCAACGGCAGTGGCGAGTGGGGCCAGCTCGACGAGTTGCTCCGGCCCTACTACGAGCGCGACCGCGCCGCCGGCCGCCTCGAGGACGAGGAGGCCATCTTCCACCTCGCCTGCCTGCTGCTCAGCGAGACCGCCTACATCCAGCTCGGCGGCCCCGACGCCCAGGGGCGCGACCAGGCCAGCCGCGTGTCGTTCCTCATCCTCGAAGCCGTCCATCGCCTCAGGACGCCCGCGAACATCGGCATCCGCGTGGGCGAGGGCCTCAGCCCCGAGCTGTTCCGCCGCGGGCTCGAGGTGCTGTTCGAGGACCTGATGGGCTTTCCCAAGTTCGTGGGCGACCGCGCGTGCACCGAGGGCTTCCTGCGCAACGGCTACCCCGTCGAGGTGGCCCGCACGCGTATCTACGCCGGCTGCCACTGGCTCGCCATCCCAGGCCGCGAATACTGCATGGCCGATATCATCAAGATTGACTTCGCCCAGGTGTTCGACGTGGCGCTCAAGGAGATGATGTCCGACGTGGCGGTCGAGCCAGGCGTCGAGGAGCTCTGGCGACGCTTCGAACGGCACCTGCGCCGCGCCGTCGAGGTCACCGCCCTGGGCATTGACTTCCACCTGGAGCACATGCACGAGGTCTTCCCCGAACTGGTGCTCGACCTCTTCTGCCACGGCACGGTGGAGAAGGGCCTCGACGTGACGAACGGCGGGGTGGAGTTCTACGACATCGGGGTGGACGGTGCGTCGTTGGCCACAGTGGCCGACTCGTTCGCAGCGCTCGAGCAGCGGGTCGAGCGCGAGGGCCGCCTCACGTGGCGCGAGCTGATGGGACACCTGGCGTCGAACTGGGCGGGCGCCGAGGGCGAGCGCGCGCGGCTGATGATGCGCCACATCCGCCGGTTCGGCAGCGGCGAGTCGCTCGCCGACGAGTGGGCCATCCGCATCGCGCGCACGTTCACCGAGCTGGTCGCGGCGAAGCCCACGCCGAAGGGCGCGAAGATGATCCCCGGCCTGTTCACGTGGGCGAAGGTGGTGGCCTTCGGCAAGCGTCTGGGCGCCACGCCCAACGGCCGCAGGGCCGGCGAGCCCGTGTCGCACGGCCCGAACCCCGAGCCCGGCTTCAACGAGGGCCGGCCGGGCACGCCCACGCAACTGGCCCTGGCCGTGGCCCTCGTGCAGCCCGGCTACGGCAACACGGCGCCGCTCCAGCTCGACCTCGACCCCGGCCTCGCCGCGACCGCGGAGGGGCTGGCCAAGGTCGAGGCCCTGATCCGCACGCACTTCGACCTCGGCGGCACGCTGGTCAACATCAACGTCGTGAGCCGCGACACCCTCCTCGACGCCCAGCGCCACCCCGAGCGCCACGCCGACCTGATCGTGCGCGTCACCGGCTTCAGCGCCTACTTCACCAACCTGTCGCCGGAGCTTCAGCGGTTCGTGGTGGAACGCGTCGTGGGGGGCGACTAGGCCCGAGGCGTTCGAACAGTCGGACCTGTCAGACGTGTCCGACGAGTCCGAGGGGTTTCATTCCTGCGTGGAAGGAGAAAGCATGTCGAAGGTGCCGGTCGCTTTGCAGCTCTTCTCGGTGCGGGGCGAGTGCCAGAAGGACCTCGCGGCCACGCTCAAGGCCGTGGCCGGCCTGGGCTACGTGGGCGCCGAGCCCTGGGGCTATGGCGGCGACAAGCTCGAGTGGATGGGCCATCCCGTCAAGGCCATCCGCAAGATGTACGACGACAACGGCCTGGCCTGCTGCGGCATCCACCTGGCCACGGGCGCGCTGATGGGCGACAACCTGGCCCGCACGATCGAGTTCAACCAGGTGCTCGGCAACCGCTTCCTCATCATCGCCGCCGACAAGCCGCGGATGTCGTCCGTCGCCACCATTGCCGAGCTGGCCGGCATCCTCAATCGCGCTGCCGAGAAGCTCCAGCCGCTCGGGATGTTCAGCGGCTATCACGCGCACGGGTTCGATTTCGCCATGGTCGAGGGGCAAATCGCTTGGGACCGCCTGTTCAGCCAGACGCGGCCCGACGTGATCATGCAGATGGACATCGGCAACTGTGCGGGCGGGGGCGGCGACCCGATCGCCACGCTGCGCAAGTTCCCCGGCCGCGCCCGCTCGGTGCACCTGAAGGACTTCGGCGGCCCCGAGGACTCGGTCATCGGCGAGGGAAAGGCCGACTGGCCGACGATTTTCGACCTGTGCGAGAAGCAGCACCGCACCGAGTGGTACGTGGTCGAGGAAGGGAGCCGCGACGGGTTGGGCTTCGCCATCTCGGGCCGCAGCTTCCAGGCCCTGCGCAAGATGGGCAAGTGCTAGCCGAGCACTCGTAGTGCGGACCTCAGCCCGTGCCTTCGCGCGCGAATCGCCGCTCCGAGGGGCGGCCTGGGGGCCACACTACAAACCTGGCTCGCCCGCCACGCGCCGGGCGTAGGCGCGCACGTAAGCGCGCTCGTCTTTCGCGTGGCGCTCGGCGATATCGGGGCGCGGTTTGCCCAGCCTTGCGAGGGCCTCAGCGGCGGCCAGGTCGAGCTGCCAGCGTGCGTCCTCGCGCACGGGGTTCCCGCCCGGACTGCTCACCTGGAGAATCCGCTCGGCAGGGAGGTCCATCCGCTCGACGAGTGCGTTGAGGGCTGGGACGGCGTTGTCGTCGCCGATGCGGCCCAGCGCGCGCACGGCGGCGATGAGGGAGTCGAGGTCGGCCCCGCGGTCCTCCAGCACCTGGCACAGCTCAGGCACGGCCTGGCGGTCGCCGATGCGGCCGAGGAGCACAGCGGCGGAGCGCCACAGGGGGGCCGTCTTGCGGCCTTCGGGCGCCTCGGCGCGGCGCTCGGCGAGGGCGGCGCGCAGCTCGGGCGCGGCCTCGGGCCGCCGCAGCATGGCCAGCGCCACCGACGCCCAGAAGCGCGTGGCCGGCTTCTCGGCCCTGGCGGCGTCGAGCAGCAGCGGCAACGCCTCGTCGCCCTTGCGGATGAGGTCCCACGTCGCCTCCGACGTCCGGTCGGTGCCGAGTTGTGTGATGCGCTCGGCCGAGGGGAGCGCGGGCACCTGGGGCGGCAGCCAACTGCTGTCGTGCAGGGCGGCCTCGATCTTGGCTGGCTCGGGCAGCTTCGGCTGCTCGCGCGGGCCGAGCGCGCCGGACGCGAGCAGCACGGCCTGGAGGTCGACCACGGGAAGCTGCCGCGGCGTGAGGCCCCGCTTCGCGGCCAGGGCGGCGGCCACGCCGGCTGCCTCGCCGATGCGCTGGAGGTCGCGCTGCATGCGGAGCTGGTTGTGCGCGTCGTGCGTCATCGAGAGCGCGCGACAGGCCATCAGCAGCCCCTCGATGCCTGCCGGCAGCAGGCAGCGATAGGGGATTTCGCAGCCGAAGCACCGGCTCCAGTTGCCCAGCAGCCACACCCACAGCATCGCCTCGTCGCTCTCGTTCTCGTAGTCGAACCCGTGGTTGTCATAGTGCGAATAGGCGTAGGCGATAACGTCGGGGAACTGGCGGCCTTCGATCTCGTCGGCCATCGTGAGGCGGTAGTCGCCCACCACTTGGCGGCTGTTGCGCAGGCCAAGGATCGGCGCGATATAGACCAAGCGGTTCTTCGCGTCGAAGCGCTCACGCCAGTAGTGGCCCAGCGCATGGCGGCGGGCGCGGGTGAGGTCCACGGGGTCGGTCGGGTCGCAGTAGCCTGCGTCGAAGTTCGTGATGAGCAGCTTGCCGTCGTCGCCGAGACGGCCTGCGGCCAGCGAAAAGGCGTGGGGCAGCCCGTCGGTGGCGCGGCCGAAAGTGAACTCAGCGCCCGCCATCGCCGCCACGTCGCCGTCGCCCGTGGCGTCCACGAACACCTTCGCCCGATACGTCGCGTTGCCCTCGGGGCCGGCGGCCACGACAGCGCGCAGGCGCCGTGCGGTGCCCGGGCCATCCGTGCGCGATGGCAGGCTGCTCGGGGCCGATTCGGCCTGGACGCCTGTGATCGTGGCGTTGTAGACGAGTTCGACTCCCGCTTCGGCGGCCATGAGTTCGAGGGCGACCTTTTTCGCCTCGGGATGGAAGCCCGCGGCCGGGCCGAAGAGGGGCGCCAGCTCGGCCACGCGGCGGTCCAGTTCGTCCTGGAGCCCGCCCGCCACGCCGTGGTAGTACGAGTGGATTCCGCCGCCCGTGCCGATGCCGCCCAGGCAGGTGCTCTGCTCGATGAGCACCGTCTTCGCCCCCTGTCGCGCCGCCGCGATGGCGGCCAGCGCGCCCCCCGTGCCGCCGCCGCACACCACCACGTCGGCCTGGTGGGCCGGGGGCGCCACGCGCGAGGGGGCGCCCACGTGCCGTTGGCTCGCCTCGGGCAACTTGTCCAACGCCTCGGCCAGTCCGGCCGCGGCGTCCTCGCCGATGGCAAGCCGCTCGGCAAGCGTCAGGGCGCGCGCTGTGCGGCCCGTCGCACGCCACGAGCCGGCGGCGAAGAGGTTTCCGACATCCGAGCGCTCGCACCACCATTGGCGGCGGTCATCGCCCACGCTGTTGAGGGGGTAGGGCTCAACCCCCACGCTGGTGACCAGGGCCTTGGCAAAGGCGTCGCCCGAGTCACGCAGGTGGCGCAACAGATCGGGCAGGGCGCGGCGCGCGAGGTGCACGTCGCACGCGCTCAGGCCGAACTCCACGGCCACCTCGCCCGGCCATGCGGTGGCCCGCACCACCACGTCGTGGACGCCGCCCACACTCCCCAGCCGCACGGGTGCGGCGGGCCGTCCGCTCCCGAAGCCGTTGAGGACGACCGTCTGCCGCGCGGCGCCGCGGAACGGCTTCAGGTCGCGGGCGCCCGCCAGGCGCCACACGAGCGCGTTCTCTGTCGCGTCGAGAAACGCCCGCGCGCGGACGGCCATCTCGCCCGACTTTGTGCCTACCGACACGGCGGCGAGGGTGCCCTCCTCCTCGTCCTCAGCCACGGCCACGGGCTGGGCGTGGAGCAGCACCTCGATGCCCGCCCGGGCCGCCTCGCGGTCGAGCAGCATCTCGGCGATGGTGGGGTCCACCGCGCCCGTGGGGCAACCCGCGGCAGTCATGGCCCCGGCGAGCCAGCGCGCTGTGTCGCACGTCACCTCGCCAAGTTCCACGTGGAACGCCCACGCCACCTCCCACCCCAACACCGGCCTTCGCTCGATGAGGGCCACGCGATGGCCCTTGAGCGCCAGGCTCCGCGCCGCCGCGAAGCCGCACAGCCCCCCGCTCAGCACCGCCACGTCGTAACAGGTGTCAGGATCGAACATCGTTCGCTCCGAACGTAGGTTCCAAGGTCCGCTCCCGACGGGCGAATCTACAGCCACGCCCCGCCGATTGCAAGCACGGAACCGCGCCGGCACGCCGCCGCGTCTATGGTGCCCATCCTGCCCATCGTCGGGCGGTGGACAAGATGGACACGATGGACTCTGTGGGCTACAATGAACGCCGCGTTGCCAGGCCCCAGGCTACCCAGGGAGAGCCCACATGGTGATTGATTGCCACGTGCACTACGACGGCAAGCCCGGCGAACTCGACAGCCTGCTGCGCGTCTGTGACGCGGTCGGCACGGACAAGTGCGTCGTCTTCTCCTGCGAGTCGAACGACGCGGTGCTTGCCGCCGCCCAGGCCCACCCCGACCGCCTCATCCCCTTCGCCTACTTCGCCCTCGGCACAGACCCCACGCTGCGCATCAACCAATTCCACGAGCGCGGCTTCCGCGGCATCAAGTTCATCTTCCCCCGCGCCGCCTACAACGCGCCCCAGTACCACGAGGTCTATCGCCGCATGGAGGAGCGCGGCATGGCCGCCCTCTTCCACCTCGGCATCGTGGCCCGCCGCCGCGACATGCAGCCCGACGACAACGACTCCAACCGCTGCCGCCCCATCCACCTCGACCACATTGCCAGGCTCTTCCCGCGGCTGAGCATCCTCGGCGCCCACTTTGGCAACCCCTGGTACGAAGAGGCCGCCATGGCCGCCCGCTGGAATGCAAACCTCTGGTTCGACCTCTCCGGCTCCAGCCTCAAGGCCAAGAGCCCCGAGTTCTTCCGCGCGCTCCTCTGGTGGGACAGGGCTGGGCACCCCTACACCGGCCACGGCGGCAAGCACCCCTTCGACAAGATCTGCTACGGCACCGACGTCGCCCACGAGTGGATGGCCGACGTGCGCCACGACTACCAGGTTCTGCTCGACGGCATGGGCGTGCCGCCGGAATACCGCTCCAAGATCATGGGCGGCAATGCCTCCGAGTACCTGGGCCTCGGGTAGGCCATCGCTGTGCATCACCTTCGCCACTCCTGCTTGCCGGACCGCGGCGTTTCTGCTTGGATAGATAGTGCCGGCCACCCGTGACCTGATTGCCCGCCGGCCGGCCGGGCGAAGCCGTAGGGGAGCTGATCTTGCAGGACCGAGTGACCCCGCGCGTGGCGGTCGCGGCGATCGTGGGCATGACGCTGCTGGCCCTCGTGCCGTCGCTCTTCACGCGCGAGCCGTGGAACCCGGACGAGCCGCGCGCGGCCGAGGTGGCGCGCGAGATGATCGTCCTCAATAACTACCTCGTGCCGCACCTCAACGGCCAGCCCTACTCCGATAAGCCGCCGATGTTCTACTGGCTCGCGGTCGGTTTCTGGAAGGCCGGCGCGGGCCTGAACTCGGGCCGGCTGGTCTCGGTGCTCGCGACGATGGGGATGGCGCTCACCCTCTACGCGCTGGGACGGCGGCTGCATTCGCCCGCCCTTGGGCTCCTGGCCGCGACCATCACCCTCTCGAGTCTGCTGGTGGCGATGATCTGCCGCTACGGCGTGCTCGACCCGCTCCTTACCCTCTTCACCACGCTGAGCATCGCTTGCGCGGTGCGGGCATTCGAGGGCGGCCCGGGGCTCGGCCGCTGGTGGCTGGCCGCGTACGGGGCGGCGGCCCTGGCGCTGCTCACGAAGGGCCCCGTGGGGGTCGCGGTGCCGCTCCTGGTCAGCGCGGCCTACGGCGCCGCGCGCCGCCGCGAGGTGCGCAAGGGCGGCTGGTGGCACCTGGCCGGCGCGGCGCTCCTTGCGGGCCTGATCGCGGCGTGGCTCGTGCCGGCTTGCCTCTCCGGCGGCAGGGCCTACGCCCACGACATCCTTTTCCAGCAGACGGCCGGCCGCATCGCCGAGGGGGCGGCCCATGCCAACTGGGTCTACTTCTACCTGCTGCAATTCCCGATCTACGCTCTGCCCTGGACGCTGCTCCTCGCGGGGGCGTTGGTGTGGGCGTGGCAGAAGCGCCGCGACCCCGCGGAGCTCCTCGGGGCCGTGTGGGTCATCGCCGTCCTCGTGTTCTTCTCGCTATTCTCGGGCAAGCGCGAGCGTTACTTGCTGCCGCTCATGCCGGGAGCCGGCCTGCTGTGCGCCCGCTATATCGTCGGCATCATCCGCGAAGAGCACGCGCCACTGCGCTGGCACCAGGGACTGTGGAGGGCCACGTTCGTCCTCATCGTCCTCGCCGCCGTGGGCGGAGGCATGGAGATCCTGGACTTCGCGAAGGACCCCGAGGTGCTGGCCGAGCTGAAGTCGCTGATCACGCCTCCAGCGGTTGCGGGCGTGGTGGCCGCGGGGGTTGCGATGCTCGCCGTGTGCGTCTACGGCCTGCGACTCCCCCGGGGCGCAGCGGGCGAGGTGCGGCGGGTCCTCGCCGTGGTCGCCGCCGTGGCCGTGCTCTCGCTCTGCTTCGACCTGGCGGCTGCGCCGATTCTCAACCAGTTCAGGTCCGGGGGCGAACTCGTCCGGCGGGCAGGCGTCGCCCTGTCGGGCGCGGAGGAGGTGTACCAGTACCAGGACGATTTCAACGGGACCCTCAACCTCTTCACGCGCCGCCTTCACATGCCGGAGCTGAAGGACGAGAAGGCCCTCAGGGCCGTGCTTGAGTCGGGGCGCAGGGTGGCCGTGGTCATCAAGGAGCGCGATGCCGAAGCGCTGAAAGGCGCGATGCCCTTCCGCGTGGTGGCGACGCGCCTCGTGCTGCACCGCCCGGTGAGCATCATCGCCAACTGGAAGCCGTAGGAGGAGAATCACGCCTTCGACAGCGTGAGGCTCAGCCCGGTCTGCTCGGCGAGGCGGGCCACCTGGCGCGCCAGGCGCGTGCGGAAGGCGTCGGCCTCGGCCGCATCCTGGGCGCGGCGCACGCGTCGCACGTAGCTCGCGGCGCGGCCCAGTGTGCGGCTGGCCTCGAAGAAGGGCAGGGCGGCCTCGAACGTGCCGCGGGCGCCGGCCGGCCGCTGGGCGAAATACTCATCGAGGAACGCCGCCATCAGGCCCTCGTCGCGCTCGCAGATGCGGTCAAGTGCCGAAACGAGGTCCGGGCAGAAGGTGCCGTAGCGGGCCTCGATGAGGTCCACCAGCGTGGCCTCGCCGTCGGGCCGCACCACGAAGTTGCCGCAGTTCACCCGGCTGTGGGTGAGGGCGAAGGGAGGGTCGAGCGGCGCGGCCGCGGCGCGCTCGCGGAACCAGGCGTTCAGCAGGGCGTCCTGGCCGGGGGCGAGGGTCTTAGCCACGTGGCCCACACGCTCGGCCACGCGCTCGAGGAAGTGCTCGCGGTAGCTGCCCAGGCGCGGGAGGCCCGGCCAGCCCCAGCGACGGCGCTGGACGTTGTGCAGGCTGGCCAGGGCGCGGGCGACGGCGCGGGTGGCGGCCTCGCGGTCGGGCGCCTCGTCGGGATGGCGCCCGACCTGAAACCGCTCGACGAGCGCGTAGAAGCCCCAGCGCAGGCGCGCCAGCGGCGACAGCTCGGCCACCAGCAGCTCGGGCACCGGCAGGCCCAGGCGCGCGAATGAGCGGAAGTTGTGGGCGAGGCGGGCCGCGCGTAGCCAGCGGTCGTTCGCCCGCAGCACCACGCGCGGGAAGCCCTCGAAGTCCACCAGGAACACCAGCGAGCGCACGCCCCGGGCGGCCGGGCGGAGCGACTTCGGCGGCCCTGGAGCGCCGAGGCGGCGCACGAGGCGTCGCTGGGCGTAGCGCTCGACCGCGCGCTCGAGCGGCGCGCGGCGCGCCTCCTGGTCGCGTTTGGCCTGAAGGCCGTCGGGGATTTCCTGGCTCATGCGCACCTCGCACACTCGTGAGAGCGCCCACGGGCCGCCATTGTAGCCGCAGCGCGAAACCTGTCAACAGAGGGCACGGCAATCGCCCTTGCCGGGCGCGCCCGTTTCTGCTTTCATGGCGGTGTCCGAAGTCGCTCCCGTCTCCCTGCGCCAGGAGGCCCCCGCGTGATATCCCGATTGGCCCTCAGCGTCTTCGCTCTCCTCACCCTCTCGATGGCCCGTGCGGAGGATGCCATGTTCCCCTTCGTGATCTCGTACGACGCGCCCGACAACATCACGAACGCGAGCGCCTGGCTGCCCCGGCCCGCGGGCAAGCACGGCTTCGTGCGGGTGAAGGACGGGCGTTTCGCCACCGAGGCCGGCCCCATCCGCTTCTGGGCGACGAACCTGTGCTTCGAGGCCTGCTTCCCGCCCCGCGAAGTGGCCGAGCGCGTGGCCGCACGCCTCGCACGCCTGGGCATCAACTGCGTGCGAATGCACCACATGGACAACCACTCGATCTGGGGCAAGAGCCCGAACAAGACGATCATTGACCCCGAGAAGCTCGAACGCCTCGACTACCTCATCTACCAGCTCAAGCTCCACGGGGTCTACACGAACCTCAACCTCCACGTCTCGCGCTGGCTCGACGACAAGGAGGGCTTCCCCCACCGCGACCAGCGGCCGAACTACGACAAGGGCCTGGATAACTTCGAGCCGCGGATGATTGAGCTTCAGAAGAAATACGCCCGCGACCTCTTGACCCACGTCAACCCCTACACCAAGGCGGCCTACGTGGCCGAGCCGGCCATCGCGTTCGTCGAGATCAACAACGAGAACGCCCTCTTCGCCGAATGGGGCTGGGGCGGGTTGGACCGCCTTCCCGATCCCTATGCGGCAACGTTCAGATCGCTGTGGAACGCCTGGCTCCGCAAGAAGCACGGCAACACCGAGGCGCTGGCCAGGGTGTGGAACGTCGGCTCGCAGGCCCTGGGCGGCGAGATGCTGACGAACGGCGACTTCGCCAAGCCCCTTGCTGAGCCGTGGCACATCGAGATCAGCGGCCCGGCCAAGGCCGCCTGGAGCGTGCAGCCCGACGGCCCGGACGGCAAGCCTTTCCTCCGCGTCGCCGTCGAGAGGATGGGCGACCAGGCCTGGATCCCCCAGTTCGCCCACATCGGCCTCGCCGTCAAGCGGGGGCAGGTCTACACCCTGACGTTCAGGGCCCGTTCCGACAGGAAACGCCGCCTCAGCCTCAACTGCATGATGGCGCACGAGCCGTGGGGCCAGCTCGGCTTCTACACGAGCGTGGAGATCGGCCCCGAGTGGAAGGCCCACCGCCTGAGCTTCATCCCCAACGCCAGCGACGACAACGCCCGCATCACGTTCACGAGCCTGGAGCCGGGCACGTATGAGCTGGCTGCCGTGTCGCTACGGCCCGGCGGCATCGTGGGCCTCGAGCCCGGCCAGAAGCTCGAGGACGACTCCGTCCCCGTTCTGAAGCACGGCCAACTCAGCGTCACCCCCGCCGCGCGAAACGACTGGGCGGACTTCCTGTGGGACACCGAGCGCGATTACTGGTGGGGGATGTACCGCTTCCTGAAGGACGAGTTGAAGTGCCAGCCGCTCGTGGCCGGCACGCAGATGGGCTACAGCCCCACGCACATCCAGGCGGGGCTGGACTTCTGCGACGCGCACTCCTACTGGCAGCACCCGCACTTTCCGGGGCGACCGTGGGACATGGCGAACTGGACGGTGAACAACATCGCCCTGGTCAACAGCCCGCCGGGCACGCTGGGCGATCTCGCCGCGCGGCGTGTCCTCGGCAAGCCCTACGCCGTGAGCGAGTACAACCACCCCATGCCCAACCAGTTCGCCGCCGAGGGCCTGCCGATGATCGCCGCCGTCGGCGCGTTCCAGGGCTGGGACGCCATCTACTCCTTCGCCTACAACCACAACGACCGCCCCGAGCCGCGGCGGATCGAGAGCTTCTTCGACATCAAGGCCGACCCTGCCAAGCTCGCCCACTCCATCGCCTGCGCGGCCATGTTTCTGCGGGGCGACGTGAGGACCTCGGGCGCGATGCTCCGCGCCCGGATGCCGCGGGAGAAGGAGCGCGAGGAACTCCACCGCGCGCTCAACGCCTGGAATCTCAAGACCAGCGCCTTCGGCCTCGACGCCCGGCTCCCGCTCCTCGCCGGCGTCGGCCTGGACATTCAGGAGGCCCCCGCGGCCTCTGCGGCCGCCAGCCCGCCGCTCGCGGCTGAGATGAAGGTCCTCCTGTCACAGACAGGGGAATTGCAGTGGAACGTTTCGGAGAAGGGCGCGGGCTATTTCACCGCGAGCGCGCCGCGGGTGAAACTCTTCACCGGCTTCGTGCGGGGGCGGACGTTCGACCTCGGCGGCGGCGTGAGCCTGGCCATCGGCAAGACGGCGCTCGACTGGGCAACCGTGACGATGACGTGCATTGACGGCGAGGGCTTTGACAAGCCCGGCCGCATCCTCATCGCCGCCACGGGCGACATCCGCAACAAGGGCGCCCAGCTCCGCGACCTCGGCGGCGGCCGCGTGACCCTCGGCAACCAGTGGGGCGACGAGCCCGTGATGTGCGAGGGCGTGCCCGCCGAGATCACGCTGCCCGCCGCGCCTGACCGGGTGAAGCTCTACCCCCTCGACGAGAACGGCCACCGCCGCGCTGCGGTCGCCACCGCCGCGAAGGACGGCAAGGCCCTCCTCCAGCTCGGCCCGGAGCACAAGACGATCTGGTACGAAGTCGAGGTGAAGTGAGGGGAGCCGACACGGACTGGCACGGACCCACACGGACATGCCGCCACGGGCGCCTGGGCCGGCCCTCGTCCGTGTCGGTCCGTGTTCGTCCGTATGCTTCGCCCCTATGGCACGGCCTGGGAGATGATGCCCCAGGCGGCCATCCCTGCCATCGCCGCCGCGAATGCCGCGGCCACGCAGCAGATGAACACCGAGGGGTGCAGCAAGAGGCGCGGCTCGAGGCGATAGAGGCCGACAAGCCCCTTCACGCCCGAAATCCACAGCACCGTTGCGCCGAAAAAGGCGGGCAGCATCAGCAGCGTCACACCCGGGCCGCCCTGGCCCGGCTCCAGGTGCAGGTAGGCGAACGGCACGATCGCGCTGGGCAGCGTGCCGAGAACCGCCTGGCGGAAGAGGCGCTGCTCCCGGCCCGGCTCCTCGACGGGCAGCCCCATCGAGCGCCGCACGCCTCGGTAAATCGCCCGCGCCGCCAGGTAGGCAAGCCAGACGACCAGCAGGAAGAAGCACAGCCGCAGGACCATCCGCATACTGTGAACCCATCACTCACTGGGGGGCAGTTCGGCCATCGGCTCCTCTTCGGGCTGGCGCCTCGCCCGCGCCCACCCGACGATGGCGAGGATGACGCCGATCACCATCACCGCCGGGCCAACAAGCAGGGCGAGGCCCGCGACCACCATCTCGTCGGCGGGGCGGTCCACGTTGTCGTAGACCCTCAGCGCGGCGGACTCGACCGTGGCGCCGAACTCGGTATCGGGCGCGAGCGTGGCCCGCACGCGCAGCTTGCCCGATAGCGGTTCGCGGAACTTCGGCAGGTTGTGCTGCACGTGCACCCGGCCGCCCGAGGCATCGGCCGATTCATCGCGCAGAATCCGCGTCGCGTCGTCCCACCGCAGGGCAGCCTGCTGGGTGAACGGCTGTCCGCCGGCTTCGCCGAGAGTCGTGCACGTGAACGGAAAGCTATAGCGAGGCGTATAGGCGTTCCCCGCTTGCGCGACGGAGGCCGACCGCAGCCGCAGCTCGACGGCCACCTGGCACCCGCGCCGGGGCTCGACCGCGATGGCGTCGGGTGTCGCCTCCTTGCCGACCTCGAGCGGCGCGAGGGCCACGCATCGCGCCTGGAGCGCGCGCTCGATGTCCCGCCCGAACAGCAGCATGGTCGCGCCCATCATCACGATGCCGACCACGGCCAGCCTGCGGCCAAGTTGGGTCATGGGCTGTCTCGGGTGCGTGCGGCGGATTCCCGCTGCCCTTTATCGCCGATCCGGCCGCGCCTGTCAAATCAGGGCACGCGCGGGATGCGCAACAGGGTGAACGGGTAGATGCTGGTGACGTAGAGCGTGCCGTCGCGGGCCACGAGGAGGGCCATGTGGCAGTGGAGGGGGGTGAGCGTGCCGTCGGGCAGCCGGTGGAAGCCGTGGGTCCAGGGCTTCGGCTTGCCGTCGGGGCCGGGGCCGAAGTCGAAGAAATCGGGGTTCTTCACGGCCAGCACGCCAAGGTCTTCCATCTCGCCTGGCTTCCTTGTGGGCGGGACGTCCACGTCCCGCGGATCGCGGCGTGGGGACACGCCGCCCACAATATCCCCTGCCTTTCTTGGGCTGTAGCGGACGACGTGGTGGAGGTAGCCGGCGCCGAAGCCGGTCACGTTGTCCACGCGGATGGCGGCGTAGACCCGCCCGTCGGGCGCCACGCGCAGCGAGCCGCGCGAATCGAAGCCCTTGCCCTCGATCATCCGGCCGAGGTTCGTCGCCACGATGGTCGGCCCCTCGCTCGCCAGGTCCATGGCGAAGAGCGAGGGCTCGGACATGCGAATGAGGTAGGCGGTCCGCCCGTCAGCAGCGAGGTCCCAGCAGATGGGGCCGAGCTTGAGGTCGTCCGCGGTGAGCCTCTGGCCGCTGACCACGATGTCGCGGACGCCTACCTTGTCGGTTGCGGGGTCGTGCTGGGCGAGCTGGAAGTCCCTCGTGATGGCGTTCGCCCGCCCCTTGGCATCGAGCAGCGTGGTGGCGTAGGGGGCGAGCAGCGGCCCCAGTTCGCGGTAGCTCTTGCCCTTGAGGTCGCCGAGCATCCAGTGCTGGTCTTCGCAGGTGACGACGTAGAGGAGGCCGCGGCCCTCGTCGGCGGCCACGTCAATCACGCCCTGGCCGCGACAGGGCATGCCGAGGCACTCGGCCTGGTCGGCCGCGGGGTCGTAGGCCATCACGTAGCCGCCGGGGTAGTCGGCCGTGTCGTCCGGCCCGCGGCGGTAGCCCTGCTTGCTGCCCACGTAGATGCGGCCCGAGGGGCCGACGAAGTTCCGCGTGTGAATCTTCGCCTGCGCCGCATAGCCCGTGGCGGTGAGGCCGCAGAGCTTGTGCGTGTCAATCACCACCCGCTGCTTCTCGGTCTCGGGATCGAACTCGACCAGGAATGCGTTCTGCCCATACTTCGCCGTGCCGATGTAGATGCGGCCGTTCTTGCCCTCGCACAGCGAGAAGTAGCCCGATTCGTCGCTGTGGGTCTCGGGGAGGACGTGGTACGCCTTGCCCCACAGCAGCTTGGGCGGCGTGGCGCCGGCGGCGAGGGTGGAGCAGAGGAACGCCAGGAGCCCGCCAAGAGCGCGCATCACCCTGACTCCTTCGGCGGCACGCGGAAGGCGACGGCGATGCTCGCGAGGGCGGCGGCGACGCCGGCGAGAAAGGTCCACTGGTAGCCGAAATGCTGCCACAGCAGCCCGCCGAGAAGGGGCATGAGGACGGCCGACACGTGGTTCATGGCCACGCCCATGCCCAGCGTGGGCGTGCGTTCGCCGGGCGGGGCGATGCGGCCAACGTACACGGTAAGCGCCGCGGCAAGCGCCGAGAAGCAGTTGTCCGCCACGTAGAGCACGTAGAGGGCATAGCGGTTGCCGATGAACGTGTAGCCGATGAAGATGAGCGTGACGGTGCAGAAGTAGAGCACGAGAATCCGCCGCTCGCCCACGCGGTCAATCAGCCGCCCGACCCACGGCATCGTGAAGTAGCTGATGACCTGCACCGTGCCCAGGAGCAGCAGGATGATCTCAAGCCGCGTGCCGTATTCGCGCACAAGCAGGAACCCCGCGAAGCAGAGGAAAATCTGCCGCCGCCAGCCGTCGAGGAAACTCAGCAGGTAGTAGAGGCCGTAACGGCGGCGAAAGACGAGGCGCGGCCCCGGCGTCTTGAGGTCGCGCGGAATGCCGAAGCACAGGGCCGCCGCGAGCAGCCCGAAGGCGCCTGCCACGAGGAACATCGGGCGCATCCGCACGCCCAGCAGCGTGAGGCCCAGCGCCGCGCCGATGCCCAGCCCGAAACCCGCCGCCCCCGCCGAGCGCACCTGGCCCAGGCGAAAGCCGCTCCGCCCAGGCTCCGCCAGGCTCAGCGTCATGGACTCCGGCAGCGGCATCCACACGTGCAGCCCCTGGCTCCACACCACGCTGGCGATGAGGAGCCAGCGGAAGTCGGGAACAAAGGTGTAGCTGCCCAGGCCCACGGCGAACAGCGCGAGCATCGCCGCGCCCAGCAGCGGCTCGGCCACGCCCGCCAGCAGGGCGAGGATGCCCAGCGACACGATGCCGCACGCCTCGCGCACCGCCTCGAGCACGCCCTTGTGGAAGCCTTTGAGGTCCAGCTCGGCCACCACGAAGTTGTCGCACAGCCCGATCTGGAGGGCGAGGGCGAACGCCACAGCGGCCACGGCCAGGCCGACGAAGAGCAGTGCCCGCCCCCGCTTGGCGTCCGGCATCTCGGGCAACGGCTGCCCTCGCGCATCGAGGTCAGGAGGCATGGCGGCGCGTGCTCCGCGGGTCACAGGCCTTCAGGGTTCCGCACATTGTAGGGCAGGCTGTGCCCGGGGGCAAGCATCGCCGTGCCCGAGGCGGACGCAGGCCCAGTGTTCCCTGAGGCAGGCGGCCCTGCCGCGGCCTCTTCGTCTTCGGGGAAGAGTCGGGAACCTCCCGCGGGTTGGGAACCCGCGGGAGGTTGGGGTTGCGGGAGTTTAGGGTTGGACGCGGGAGCGTTCGGCTCATCGCCCCCACGCGGAGCGTAGGGGCGAGAAAGAGAAGATGACGGAGCGTAGGGGCGAGAAGGGTGAAAGAGCGCAGGGGCGAGAAAGAAGACCTCCGCAAGCGGGACGCTTGCGGCTACGCTTTCTCGTCCCTACGCTCTGCCCCTCTTTCTCGTCCCTACGCTCTGCGTGGGGACGGGCCTCTTCGCCGCTCCGCGGCCTCTCTCTCCTCCGGGAAGATTGGACGCAGTATCCGAGAACCTCCCGCGGGTTGCGAACCCGCGGGAGGTTGGGGTTGGACGCGGGAGGGCCTGTGCCGAGCGGCTGGCGGGCGCAGCCTGCCCATGCTGTATCAACCCTGTGAGGGGGAGAGTGATACAGCATGGGTAGATGGGCGAGAATGGGCGATTCTCGCGGTTCCGGCCATACTCGCTCATCTGCGCGATGAGCAAGTATGTGAGCGGGAATGGCCGGAGGGCGTAAGGCGTTGGGGCATAGAGGGTTATGGGGTGGCCCTCGCCGGCGCCGCAGCCCCGGTCCCACGCTCCCCAGTGGCGGCCACATGAGGTGATGAGCCACATTTGTGTTGACCGGGCGCGCGCCCCGAGCTAGACTTGAGGTAGACAGTTGCCGTGGGGACGAGCGGCTGGCAGTCAGGAGGCTCCTCCCATGGCACAGGCAGTGGCTGAAGAAACCCTGATCAACGGCGTAGACGTGACGGCCCTGGGCGAGAAGGCAGAGGCGCTTCGCAGCGACCCGGGCCTCGGCAAGTCCAGATTCCGCATCACCAACCGCTGGCTCGGCTGCGGCCGGAACCGCTCGACCGTGGCCGGCTTCCACGCGCTCCGCCAGGACATCCCGCACGAGCAGACCTTCGAGCTGGAGGCGGACGAGCCGCCCGTGCTGCTGGGCACCGACGAGGGGGCCAACCCCGTCGAGTATCTGCTCCACGCGCTGGCCTCGTGCCTCACCACCTCGCTCGTCTATCACGCGGCTGTGCGCGGCATCCACATCGAGGAGGTCGAATCCACCCTGGAAGGCGACCTCGATATCCGCGGCTTCATGGGCCTCGCCCCCGACGTGCGGAAGGGCTACCAGAACATCACCGTGACCTTCCGTGTGAAGAGCGACGCCCCGGCGGCCAAGCTCCGCGAGCTGGCCAACTTCTCCCCCGTCTTCGACGTCGTGTCCCACGGCACCAAGGTGGACCTGAAGATCGAGACGCGGGCCTGACGGCCCGGGGCACGTGCGAAGGGTCCCCTGAACAATGTGGCGGGGACCCTTCGCCGCGCCGGACGGCTCAATAGCGGCCGTAGGTGCGCGCGACCTCGATCAGGGCGAGGATGTTCTCGTCGGGCGTGTCGCGGCCGCACTGGTCGCCGGTGGAAAGGATGAAGCCGCCGCCCTCCGCCGCGTCGTCTATGGCCCTGCGCGAGGCGCGGCGCACCGTGTCGGGGCTGCCCTTGAGCATGACCTCGGTGGTGTGGAGATTGCCCATCAGGCTGATGCGCCTGCCGAACTCGCGCTTGAGGCGACCGAGGTCGCAGTCGCCCATGGGCGGAATCTCGAGCGGGTTGATGTTGTCCAGATCGCTCTCCTCGGCGGCGATCTTCACGAGCGAGTATTCGGGGCCGCAGCAGTGAATCTGGCTCACCACGCCCGCGGCCTTGCAGAGGGCCGTGACGTCCTGGAGCGTGGGGAGCGAGAGCTGGCGGAAGATCGGCTCGGGGTTCCAGATCATGTGGCCCGACATGCCGATGAGAATGGCGTCGGGCTTGTGGGCGACGAGCTCGCGGGTGCGGCGCACCGTGCGCTCGCGCTCGCGTTCGCAGCGCTCGATGACGGCGGTTGGGTTGTCATAGTACTCGTAGACGCCCTCGGGGCTGAAGCGCAGGCCGGGCAGGCCGACGCTGGGCAGCACGACCCCGCGGTCGCCCATGAGTTCCCTGGCCTTCTGGAAGGCGCTCATGCCGGGATAACTGGTGCGGCGCTCGACGTCTTCCCAGCGCTTCGGCGGGTCCGTGGGCAGGCCGGCCTTGGCCAGGGGCATGCCGCAGGTGGGCGGGTCGGCGATGTAGTAGACGTTGCACCAGTCGCTCCACTGCCGCCGGCGGCCGGCCTTCGCGTGGAAGCGGGTGTAGATGCGGTCGGGCGTTCGGGCCACGATGGCCTCTTGCCACTCGGGTCTGCCCGCGGCCTCCTTGAGGTCGCAATCAAGCCGATAGGGCAGGCCGGCGAGCCAGCCGTCGTGACCGAAGTGCTTCACCGCCTCGATGTAGGCCAGCCACAGCGGCGGATCGTGGTGGAGATAGATGTCCCAGAACGGCTTGCCCGTGAGGCGGCAGGGGATCATGTTCGACATGTCGGGCGCGGCGGGCACGCAGTCGGGCTGGCCGTTGCGCATCGCGGTGAGCATTCGTTCTCTCGGCGTCATTCGCGGGCCTTTCCGCTCAGAAGCGGTCGTAGGGGAAGAAGACGAGCGAGCGGGCGGGGAAGAGGGCGTCGGCGAGGGGCCGGGCGGCAGGGCTGATGCGGACCTCGCCGAGGAAGACGGCGGCGGCCGGTGTGTGGAAGCCGACGACGAGGCGGCAGAGCCTGTCCTGGGTGGCGGTGATGGTGGCAAGAGCAGGGTCGCGGGGTGGGGACACCCCGCCCACAGGCGCAGAGGCCCCGCCCACGATGCTGACCTTGCCCCTTGCGATAGCGAGGTCCACGGTGCCAATGTCGGTCTTCAGGCGCAGACGCCCGCTCCAGCCTGCGGCGGGCGAGGCGGCGAGCAGCCGCTCCCACTCGGGCGCCATGTGCCGGCAAAGGTTCTCCAGGTTCGCGATCCGGACCATGCTGCCGCCGCGATGGCCGATCCACGAGCGCGTCTCGCAGCCGTCGGCGATGCAGAACCGGCCGATGGGGTGAGCGGGGTCGAGCTCGAGGCGCAGGTTGGGCTTCTCACAGGCCTTCGCCACCTTGGCCATGTCGGCCAGGACCGAGCGCACGCCGTCCAGGTCGGGCTTGCGGCCCAGGCTGACCTCGGTGAGGATGAGCGCATCGCCCTCGGCGCGAGCGCGGTAGTAGGCGCGGGCGCGGCCCTTGGGGTCGGCGAGCACGCGGCAGAGCTTCTCGCGCAGGGCCTGCTGGAGCCAGGCGTCGCCCCAGCGCTCCATCGCGCCGTCGCGGATGGCCAGGTCGTCGGCGTGGAGGCGGCGAATGGCGGCGAGGTCGGCCCGCCGGGCGCGGCGGCCCTTGTAGGAGCCGCTCAGGCGCGCGGCCTGTGCGCGCGGGAGCTGCACCCAGGCGTTCCAGGCGCCCACCGCGAAGCCGAACTTGTCGTAGAAGTTGGGGATGCCGAAGAGGAGCGAGAGGTCGTAGCCCTCGTCATGCATGAACTGGTTGACGTGGGCGAAGAGGGTGCGCATCAGCCCGTGCTTGCGGAGGCCGGGCAGGGTGCACACGTCGCCGATGCCGGCCACACGCACCAGGGCCGCGCCGAGGCGCATCGTGCGGTCGCACACGCGCACCATTGCCACGGGCGAGCCGTCGGGCGCCCAGAGCGCGCGGGCCAGCCGCCACTGCTCGCGCGGCATCTGGCGGAAGTGCTTGTCGAGAAACGAGTCGTAGAGCGGCTGATACCGGCCGAAGGCTTTGCCATAGAGGTCGGCGAGGGCCAGTATTTCGCGGCGCGTCGCGGGGCCGCGGATCTCACAGGAACTCGGGGCCAGGCGTCGCGTGGGCACGAGGCACTCCTGAAGGCCGCCTGAGTGCGGCATTCTAACCCTTGGCCGCCGGGCCCGCAAGGGGTGTGGGCCGGAATTGTAGGTGGCTGCGGGAGCTCCGAAGGAGCGAAATAG
>DAOOIT010000059.1 GCA_035384565.1 Planctomycetota bacterium
GAGGTTTTCTTTCTCGCCCCTGCGCTCCGCGTGGGGGCGATGAGCCGGACGCTCCTGCGTCCAACCCCAACCTCCCGACCCCAACCTCCCGCGGGTTCGCAACCCGCGGGAGGTTCCTGAATCCCGCGTCCACTCTTCCCCGAAGAGGAAGAGGCTGCGGAGGCGCCAAGAGGCCCGTCCCCACGCAGAGCGTTGGGACGAGGGAGAGAGAAGGGGGCAGAGCGCTGGGCCGAGGGAGGCCGCAGCAGGAGCCTCCCTCCCGAAGGTTCCAATCCCTTCGGGAGGGTAACATCCGCATCACTTCTGCTCTCACACCGATGACGCAGATGGGGAGCGGGCAGGGCCTGGATGCCTCCGCGGCGAGGGGGGCCAGGACTGGCGGGCCACGCTGGTTGACACGCCGGCCACCAGGCGCTAGGCTGAGCGCGAGGACATGCTCCGTCGCCCGGAACGCCTCGGAGGCTGCCGCCATGGCGCTGCGCCCCGTTGCCGTGCTGCTCGCTGCGCTCTCGATGCGCGCGCTCGGGGCCGGCCCCGAGATCCCCCGCCTCGACTGGACAGAGCGCTCGGACTGGGTGAATGTTCGAACCGACGTGACCCCGGCCGCAAGGGGCGATGGTGTGGCCGACGACACGGCGGCGATCCAGACGGCCCTCGACAGCGGCGGCGCGGCCAAGGCGGTCTACCTGCCGCCCGGCACCTACCGCATCACGAACACCCTGGTGCTGAACGGCCCGGCGATCGGCTGCCTGGTGGTCGGCCACGGGCGCGACACGCGCCTCGTGTGGGACGGCGCGCCGGGCGGGCGCATGTTCTGGAGCAACGGCGCGGCCTACAGCCGCTACGTGGGCCTGAGCTGGGACGGCCGCGGCAAGGCCGCCGTGGGCTTCGACCACGCGGCGAGCAAGCGGTTCGAGACCGAGGTGCGCCACGAGCACGAGGCCTTCCGCAACTTCACCGCCTTCGGCATCCGCGTCGGCCACGAGCAGAAGATCGCCTCGGCCGAAATCCTCTACCGCAACTGCCTGTTCGAGAACTGCGCCACGGGCCTCGGCTTCCTCACCTTCAACGACTACGACAACACCGTGGACGAGTGCGAGTTCCGCCACTGCGGCACGGGCATCTACGACCACAAGGCCAACTTCTACGCACGCAACTGCCACTTCGAGGCGAGCCGCGAGGCCGACATCAGCCTCGGCAGCGAGCACGGCAGCTCGGTGCGCCGCTGCACCTCGGTCGGCTCGCGGCGCTTCCTCGTCGAGCGCGGCACCATCGCGCCCGTGACGGTGCAGGACTGCCACGTGGCGGCGTGGACCGACCCCGAGGGCGCCGTGCACCTCCACGGCGCGCCCGTGCTGATGTTCGACTGCTCGTTCGAGCGGCCCCCCTCGGACCGCCCGCCCGTGCGGCTCGCTCACCCGGCGCAGACGCTCTTCGTGAGCCGCAATCGCCCCGAGGCCGTCGAGCGCCTCGTCGCGCTCACGCCGGCGGCGAAGCTCTACGTTCTGCCCCCCGGCGCACGCCGGGGCGTGATCGCTTCGGCGGAGCAGCGCTTCCTGCGCGACTCGGCCGCCGTGCCGGGCAAGGTGTTCGACGCGGTGCGCGACTTCGGCGCGAAGGGCGACGGAAAGGCCGACGACACGGCGGCCCTCCAGGCCGCGCTCGACGCGGCGCGGGGCGCGGGCAGGGGCGCCATCGCCTATCTGCCGACCGGGCGCTACCTGGTCTCGCGCACGCTCCGCCTCACGGGCAGCGCCTACACCTTCGGCGGCATCGGCTTCGCCTGCGGCCTCGCCTGGCGCGGCGCCGAGGGAGAGCCGATCCTCGAGGTCGCCGGCGCACGAAACGTAGCCATTGCCAACCTCGCGGTGGGCCACCACGACTTCGGCCCGATGAAGCACGGCGCCGACCTCCGCATCACGGCGCCGCCCGATTCGCCCTGTCGCGTGGTGCTCGACGAGGTCTACGCGCACGGCATGTACCAGAAGGCGCCCGACGCCCACGGCATCCACTTCGCCTCCCTGCCCCCGGGCAGCGTGGTCGAGGCGCTGCACGTGCAGGGCAACCTGCGCATCACCGACAGCGCCCGCGCGACCCTGCTCTTCCGCACCTCGTACGAGGGCACGATCACCGTCGAGGGCACGGCCGCGGCGCGCGACGGCTTCCTCGGCTTCCTCACCCGCCTCGCCACCCAAGCTACCCCCACCCTGCGCATCCGCGACAACCACTCGATCGTGATGAGCGACTTCTACAACGAGCAGAGCGACCGCCACCTCGTGCTCGAGGGCGCGCCCGGCCAGCCCGAAGGCGCCGTGACCATCCAGGGTCCCAAGATGCACACGTTCACGGAAGAGCCCGCGATCACCCTTCGCGACTATGCGGGGCGGGTCTACTACGGCCAGAGCCAGTTCTACGTGGAGCCCAAGCAGCCGCGCTTCGCCGCCGCGGGCACGCGCCCTGTGCGGCTGATCCTCGCCGGGCACTTCTGGTACAACACCTCGCCGCGCTTCGAGCTCTGCCCCGCCGTGACCCTCACGCTGATCGGCAACCAGGCGGTGCCCGACGCCGGCGTGGACGCGGCGGCCCTCGACGCGCTGGCCGCCGCGCTCGACGACCTGCGGCGCCTGGGCGAGGTCGAGCGCCGCCTCGCAGTGCCCGCGGATTGACCCCCCGGCCTCCGCAGGCACGATGGCTGCAACCCGGGAGCGAAAGGCTCACGCATGAATCCCCCATTGACACGGTCGGCGCTCGAGGCGGCACTGCGCATCGAGCCAGCCGCCGTGGCGCGCCAGCTCGTGGAGTTCCTGCGCGCCGCCGTGGCCGACGCGAGACGCGAGGGCGTGGTGTTCGGCCTGAGCGGGGGCATCGACTCGGCCACCGTGGCGATCCTCTGCCGCGAGGCGGTGGGGGCCGACAGGACGCTGGCCCTGCTGATGCCCGACCGCGATTCCGACCCCCGCCACCTCGAGGACGCCCTCGGCCTGGTGGAGACGCTCGGCATCCGCTCGAAGCTCCTCGACCTCACGGCCCCGCTCGAGGCCCTGGGCGTCTACCGCATCCGCACGCCCGGCGCCCTGCCGCTGCCGCCGCCGCTGCGGGCGCGCCTCGTGCGCTGGGCCGTGCGCCGCCACGTCGCGCGAACCGGCCGCCCCATCCACGAGGCCGCTGTCGGCTTCCTCCCGGAGGGCAAGGACCCCAAGACGTTCGGCCGCGGCGTGGGCTACGGACGCGTGAAGCACCGCCTGCGCCGCACCCTGGTCTACCTGTGGTCGGACCTCGAGAACCGCCTCGTCGTGGGCGCGGCCAACCGCACGGAACACGAGATCGGCTTCTACGCGCGCCACGGCATAGACGACGAGGCCGACGCGCTGCCCATCCAGGGGCTCTACAAGACCCAGGTGCGCGCGCTCGCGGCCCACCTCGGCGTGCCGGCCCGCATCCGCGACAAGGCGCCCTCGCCCGACGGCGGCCACCGCCTGCACGACGAAGAGCTGATCGGCCTGCCCTACGAGCACCTCGACCTCATCCTGGCCGCGCTGGCCCACGGCGGCGAGGCCGCCGAGATCGCCCACGCCCTGGCGATGGACGACGAGCCGGTGCGCTACGTGCAGCGCCTCGTCGAGGGCGCCGAGCACATGCGGCGGGTGCGGCTGCCGGCGCCGATGGCGGAGAACCACGCCCCGTGAGCTGCGCTCGGGCGCCTCGCCGGAGGGCCCCCCACCGCGATTGATTCCCCGCCGGGCCGCCCCTATAATGGCGCGGGGAGGCCGTGGAGCCCAGGATGAGGGAATGGCGGCACATCGGGCTGGCTCTCGTGGCGCTCGCCGCCTGCGGCGCGCGCGGCGGCGAGGCGCCGGCGAAGGAAAACGAGGCCGAGGAGTCGCTCGAGGCCCTCGAGCGCCGCATGGCCGACCTGGTGAACCGCGACCGCGCCGAGCACAAGCTCCCGCCCCTGGCCTGGCACCCGCCGCTCGCCGCCGTGGCCCGCGCGCACAGCCTGGACATGAAGGCCAACCGCTTCTTCGCCCACCAGTCGCCCCGCACCGGCGAGGTGAAGGACCGCGTGGCCGCGGCGCGCATCCCCGCCCGCGCCGCCGGCGAGAACCTCGCGCGCGGCGACACGATCGAGTTCGCCGAACGCAGCCTGATGAACAGCCCGAAACACCGCGAGAACATCCTGCACAAGGAGTTCACCCACATCGGCATCGGGCTGGCGCGCGGCGACGACGGCCTGCTGCTGGTCACGCAGGTGTTCCTGAAACCCACGCCCACCTATGACGTGGCCGCGGTGCACGACGAGATCGCCCAGGGGATCAACGCCACGCGGCTCCGGAAGGGCCTGCGCCGCCTGCTGCCCGACGACACGCTGGCCCGCCAGGCCCTCGCCCACAGCGCGCGGGCGGCGCGCCTGGGGTGCTTCGACCCCGCCTGGCTCGAGGCCGAACTGGCCAGCGACGACCGGCGCTGGCGCATCCACACGGCGGCCTATTACGTGACCGACAAGGCGGCGGAGGTGATCAACTGTGACGTGGCGCTGAGCGCCACGTTCGACCACTTCGGCCTCGGCGTGGTGCAGGCGCCGGCCGAGAGCAAGCAGGCCGGCGCCCTGTGGGTGACGCTCGTGTGCGCCCAGAAGAAGTGAGCAGCGAAGCCCCGCGCGGGCGGACGCGGCAGGGGGGCTCAGGGCCTCGGGGTCAGGCGGTTCTTGCGGCGCTCGGCCTCGCGCTCCAGCCGTTCGGCCAGCTCGAGCACCTTGCGGCAGACCTCGCGGCGGAACTGCTCGTCGCGGTAGGCATCGGCCGCCACGGCGTCAATCGCCCATATCTCGGCCTGGCGCACCTGCACGGGGTAGCGGCGTTTGGCCCACTTGCCCCAACGGCGCAGGCGGCGGTCGGCGGCGGCCTGGGCCTGCTCGGCGGCCAGGCGGCGCGCCAGGGCCGCGGGCTTGCCTTCGGCCACGTAGCGCCGGTCGCGGTGGATGAGCGACTCCTCGACGATGGTGAGGGTCTCGACCTCGCGCTCGCGCTCGTAGTAGCGCTGCTGGTCGGCCCGCGCGGCCTCCAGGGCATCGTAGAGGGCGCGCTGCTCGGGGTCCCTGCCGACCGTGCGCAACCGGCGCAGGGCCTGAAGCTCGGCCTGGGCGTGCGCGGCGTCGGTCATCTGGCCGAACGCCGGGGCGGCCAGGGACGCGAGCAGTGCGAGAGTGGGAAGGCGGAGGGTCACGAGCATTCCTTCCGTAGCCGCGCGAAGAGCGGCTCGTCGGGCCTCAGGCCGCACACCTCGGCCAGCACGGCCTCGAGGCCGCGGCGGCGCCGCGTGTCTTGGAGGCGCGCCGCCTCGGGGTCGCCGGTCTCATCAAAGGCCAGCGCCGCCCGAATGCCCTGTATTATACGCCGGGGCTCCACCCCTTTGTCAAGGCAGAGCAGGGCCGAGCCGACCAGGCGGTCGTGGCGGCCGAGCTTGCGGATGGGGTCGCGGCCCACGCGCGCCACGGTGTCGCCCAGCGCGCGGTTGGCGAAGCGGCGCAGGAGATCGTCCACGTGCGCCTGGTGCTCGGCGGGGTCGAAGCCGTGCTTGGCGATGAGGGCCTGTCCCGTCTCGGCCAGGCCGCCGGTCACCAGTTCGCGGACTGAGGGCTCGGCGACAGCCTCGGCGATGTAGGTGAGGCCCTTCTGGTGGCCTGCGTAGGCGCACAGCGCGTGGCCGCAGTTGTGGCAGAAGAGCTTGCGCTCCTCGTGCGCCGCGATGTTGGGCACGGGCAGGAAGCCCTGGATGGGCGGCGGGCCGCCGACGAACGCCGTCGCGTCCACGGGCAGCGTGCAATAGGCCTCCACGGCCACGTAGAGCGGGTCGCGGGCGCGCACGGCCTCGGGCACGACGGGGACCATGCGGCTGACGACGGTGGAGACGAAGCCCACGCGCTCGGCGATGAAGGCTCGCGCGGTCGGCGGCGCGGCCGCGAGCACCTGCTCGCGGAGCACGTGCGCCGCATCGAGCAGGTTCTCGCAGACGACGACGTTGAGCGGAGCGCCCGAGCGCTCGGCCCGGCGTGCGAGGCCCGCGGCCAGGGGCGGCACGATATGCGGCAGGGCGCGGACGCCCACGGCTGTGCTCGCCAGGTCGCAGGCCGCGACGGCCTCGGCCACGGCCTGGGCGTCGCGGCCGTGGACTGCTCGCACGTGGTCAATCGCCAGCGCCCGACACTCGGCGTCCACGATCTGGAGCGTGTAGCCGCCCCGCTCGTTGAGGGCCGCCACCACCGCGTCCACCACGTCCACGAACACGGTCTCCCAGCCGCTCTGCCAGTAGAGCTGGCCGAGGAAGCCGCGGCCGATGTTGCCGGCGCCGAAGTGGACGGCGGTGCTCATTCGCGGTACAGCCCTCTGGCTACGATGTAGCGTCGGACGGCCTCGGGGACGAGGTAGCGGATGGAGCGGCCCTCGCGCGCGCGGCGGCGGATGTCGGTGGACGAGATGCCGATGAGGGGGATCTCGAACCGGCGCGCGGCGAGGGCAGCCACCTGATCGTCGCGGAGGGCGGCGCGGAGCGGCTCGAACGCGTCGAGCGATTCCCCGGGGCGGCTGAAGACCACGAACTTGCACAGGTCGGCCAGCTCGCCGATGCGGTGCCAGGCAGGAAGCTCGGGCAGAGTGTCGGCGCCGACGAGGAAATGAATGTCCCACGCCCCGTCGCTCTGCGCGCGAAGCTGCTGCACGGTGTCCATCGAGTACGAGGGGCCTGCGCGGCGCAGCTCGATGTCGCTGGCCTCGAAGGCCGGGTTGTCGGCGATGGCGAGTTGGACCATGCGCAGGCGGTCTTCGGCGGGGGCGAGGGGCTTGCCCAGCTTGTGGGGCGACACGAGGGCGGGCACGAAGAGCACGCGCTCGAGGCCCAGGCGCTGGCGCGCCTCCTCCGCCACCACGAGGTGCCCGAGGTGAATCGGGTTGAACGAGCCGCCGAGGAGGCCAATGGGGATCATGAGCAATGTGCCCGGGAAGCTGCAAGCGACAAGCTTCAAGAACCCGAATCTGTCAAGGCTTGTGGCTTGCAGCTTGCGGCTTGCGGCTAACCTATGCCTTGCCCATCCGCTTCAGGTTCTCCATCACCTGCTTGACGGTGTCGAGGGGCGGGAGCTTGCCCGCGCCGTCCTCCTCGACGATGTACCACTCGGTCTTGCCGATGGTCTCGCAGAGGGGGAAGATCTCGTTCCAGGGCGCCTGGTCGGTCTCCGAGCCCACGATGCCGCGGAAGCCCTTGACGTGCACGGTGAGGGCGCGGCCGGGGAACTTCTTGAGCGTGGCCACGGGGTCGCACCCGCCGCCCATGCCGTTGCCGATGTCGAGCTGCATCACCACCTCGGGCGCGGTGTTGCTGAAGAAGACGTCCCACGGCGTCTCCGGGTCGTCGGGGCCGAACTTGTGGAACTCGTGGGCATGGTTGTGGTAGCCGCACAGCATGCCGTCGGCCTTGAGCGCCCCGGCGATCTCGTTGAACTTCTTGGCCGCCTCGAGCCAGCTCTCCTTGGTCTTGCCGCCGATGCCGCCGGGCACGATGAGGAACTTGTTGCCGAGGGCCTTGTGCAGCTCGACCGTCCGCTTCAGGTTGTCGCCCTGGAGGGTGCCGAGGCCCGTGTGGCAGCCGCAGCACCGGAGCCCGTTGTCGTCGAGCAGCTTGCGGAACTCGGCCGGCTTCTTGTCCCAGCCGTAGTAGCCGGCGAAGTCCACCCCCTTGTAGCCCATCTTGGCCACGGCGGCGAGGGTGCCGGGGAAGTCCTTGGCGCAGTCGCCACGCACGCTGTAGAGCTGGAGGCCGATGGGGATCTTCTTCGCCGCCTCGGCCTCGGCGCCGAGAAGACGACTCCCCGCCGCCAACGAGGCCGCGCCCACCGCCAGGAAGCCACGCCTTGAAACCATGGCACAGGTCTCCTCTTGCTGCCGATTGCTGGCTGCCCTCTGCCGGCTACGCCTTGCCCATCGCCCGCAGGTTCTCGAGGCACTTGGCCACGCACTCCATCGGGGGATAGGCGTAGCTCTCCTGCTCGACGATGTACCATTCGGTGCCGCCGACGGTTTCGCACAGGGTGAAGAACTCGGCCCAGTTCACGTCGCCCTCGCCCACGAGGGCCTTGGGGTTGGTGGCCGAGAACTCCTTGACGTGCACCGTGATGGCGCGGCCGGGGTATTTCTTGATGAACGGCTCGGGCCGCGCCCCGCCGTGCATCGCATTGCCCGTGTCGAACTGCATGACGACGTCGCAGTTGGTGTTGCCGAAAAACGTGTCCCAGGGCAGCTCGCCGCCGAGTTCGGTGAACTCGATGTGGTGGTTGTGGTAGCCGCACAGCAGGTTGTGGGGCGCGAGCTTCTCGCTGAGGGCGTTGAAGAACTCGGCGGTGCGCAGCCAGGCGTCGCGCGAGTTGCGCCACTCCTCGGGCAGGCCGGGCACGATGAGATACGGGTTGCCAATGGCGAGGGCATACTCGATGGTGGCCTGGAGCTGGTCGTCCTGCACCGTCTGGATGCCCGTGTGGGTGCCGCAGCACACGAGGCCGTTGTCGTCGAGCATCGTGTTCAGCTCGGCGGCGGTGCGGCCGTGGTAGCCCGCGAACTCCACGCCCACATAGCCCATCTTGGCCACCTGCGCGAGCACGCCGGGCAAGTCCTTCGCACAGTCCTCGCGCACCGAGTATAGCTGCAACCCGACCGGAATCTTGGCCATCACCTTCTCCTGAGAGGGACGAAGCGAATGCCACGAGTCTACTGGCGCAAGCGCTGATTTGCAAATGTTTCGGCGGCGCGAGCCGGTCGGGGGGACATGCCTGGCCCGGCGCGTGCGGCCGCGTCCCGCTTGCTTGCGAGCCGTGTCCGCGTTATAGTGCGGGTAGGGGCGAGGAAGGGCCGCCCCGACGCCCGGACCGGAGAGGAGGCAGAACCATGCCCAAGCGAACCGCCCTTGAAATCTCGGGGATGACGCCCGGCAAGCTGCTGGGTCTCCAGCGCATCACCAATCCCAACGGCACGTTCACCATGTTGGCCCTGGACCAGAACAGCTCGATCATCAAGATGGCCAGCGAGAGCCTGCGGCGCCAGGGCCAGGGGCGTGCGCCCACCTACGAGGAGATCGTGCGAGCGAAGCTCGACCTCACACAGACGCTGGCCCGGAAGGCCAGCGCCGTGCTGCTCGACTCGAATTACGGCGTCTGGCAGGCGATCTGCGCGATGAAGCTGCCGCCCCGCGTGGGCCTCGTCGTGCGCCTCGAGCAGACCGGCCACGAGTCCACGCCCGACGGCGTCGGGCGCCTGCAAGTGATCGAGCCGGGGTGGAGCGTGGCCAAGATCAAGCGCCTCGGCGCCAACGCCGTCAAGCTGCTCGTCTACTACGAGCCGACCCACGCCGAGAGCGCGGCCCGCCAGCGCGCGCTCGTCGAGCAGGTGGCCCGCGAGTGCGACCAGCATGACATCGTGTTCCTGCTCGAGACTCTCAGCTATCCCCTCCGAGGCGAGGAGAAGAGCTCGCCCTCGTACCTCGACCGCAAGGCGACGACGGCGATTGACACGGCCCGCCACCTGAGCGGGCTGTGCGACGTCTACAAGGCCGAGTTCCCCGGCACGCTGGGCCGCGACAGCGAGGCGGCCCTGGCCGCGAACCTCGACGCGCTCGACCGCGCCAGCGCCCGGCCCTGGGTGCTGCTGAGCGCGGGGGTGGACTTCGCCGACTACGAGCGCCAGGTGGCGATGGCCCTGGCCCACGGCGCCAGCGGCGTCCTGGGCGGCCGAGCCTTCTGGAAGGAGTACTTCGATGCGGACGCGCCGGCCGACCGCCACCGATTCCTCCGCACCGAGGGGGTCCGGCGCCTTGCCGCGATTGACGCCTTGGTTCGGAAGCACGGCACGCCCTGGCTCCGGCGCTATGGGCTGAGCAAAGGCCGCTTCGCCCGCGTGCGCATCGCCGAAGACTGGAACCGCACGTACGGCGCCGGCGAGGCGGCTGCGGCGCCCGCGCCCCCCCAGGAGCCTCGCGGAGATTACTGAGTCAGGAGGCCCACCATGCGCCTTGCCCGCTGGAGCCTGCTCCTCCTCCTGTGCCTGGCGGCCGCTCGACAACCCATGGCCGCAGAGGAGGAGCCCAAATGGACCCAGGGAACGCTCACCAAAGCGTTCGAGGAGATCGCCGCGAAGTTCAGCGCCCTCGAAGCGCGCGCGAAGCCTGGCGAGCGCCGCCTGGCCGAACTCGAGGACCAGGTGCGCCAGATGCGCCTCAAAGTGGACCGCCTGGAGATCCAGCTCCAGCTCATCGAGGCCACACTCGAGATCGTGCGCAGGGAGGTGGCGGCCCTCGCCAACCGAGGCGCCGCGGAGCCCGGCCCCGCCGCGCCGCCCGAGAAGGCCGCCCCAGTCAAGGGCACGCCGATTCCCGCCGGCATGGCCTCCATCCGGAGCCAGAAGGTGGCGATGGAGGCCGACACCCTCACCATCACCGGCGTGGTCGCCAACACAAGCGACAAGCCGCTCGTCTTCGTGATCGTCGAGGCCGCCCTTCTTGACAAGGACGGCAAGGTCGTCAAGACCGAGTCCACCTACACCGAGCCGCGCGTGGTGCCGGCGGGCTCCACGGCCACCTTCGTTCTCAAGGCCCCGCGCGACCCGAGGGTGCAGGATCACCGCCTCTCGTTGCGCACCGAGTGAGCTGCGGCGGGCAAGAGCCTGTCGAGGGGCCCTAGTCGAGGCGCTTCACCTCCACGTAGTGAACGCCCACAGTGGCCTCGGCGGTCTGCACCCAGGCCTCGAGGCGCGCGTCGCCGGGCTCGAGAGCCATGTCGTCCAGCGTGGCCTCCCTCGCGCCCTTGGGCACGATGGCGGTGACGCGCGCGGCGCCGATCCCACACTGCACCGAGGCCTCGGCGGCCACGGGCGCGAAGAGCAGGCGGATGCGGTACTTGCCGGCCCGCGCCACGGCAACCTCCCAGTGGCCGAGCGACTCGGGGCTCCAGCCGGCGCGGGGGCCGCGCCAGTCCTGCCGCGTGAGCAGGCTGGGGTTCTCCTCGGGCGCGCCTAGCACGATGCGCGGCGGGTCGAAGCCCCGGGTGGCCGACACGTCCTTGAACCACTCCTCGTAGCCCTTGCGCATTCTGGCCACGACCTCGGGGTTCTTCGCCGCCACGTCGTTCTTCTCGCCGGGGTCGGCGGCCATGTCGTAGAGTTCCTTGCCGTTCACCAGCTTCCAGCGCTGGGTGCGGGCCATGCAGGAGCGGTAGAGGAGCGGCTCATCCCCGCGGTGCCACTGAGTGTAGAGCGTGCGGTCGGGCCACGGCGACTTGTCGCCGGTGAGCAGCGGCAGAAGGCTCAGGCCGTCGAGCTTGAGGTCGGGCGGCGGCGTGAGCCCGCAGGCCGCGAGCAGCGTAGGCAACACGTCAATATGCGCCGCGATGGTCTCGATCTTGCGACCGCCCTTGACCCGCGCAGGCCAGCGGAGGAAGAACGGCACGCGGATGCCACCGTCGTAGACGGTGCCCTTCTGGTCGCGGAGGCCGGCGTTGAAGCGGAAGGGCTGCCCCTTGTCGCGTTGCGAACCGCAAGGGCCGTTGTCGCCGAGGAAGATGACGATCGTGTTCTCCTCCAGCCCAAGCTCCTTGAGCTTCGCGAGGAGCCGCCCCACGTTCTCGTCAATGTTCGTCACCATGCCATAGACTTTGGCCGTGTTCTCACCCAGGCCCATCTTGCGGTACGGCTCCGCGTACTGGTCGTCCACCTGGAGCGGGATGTGGGGCGCGTTGGTGGCATGGTAGCAGAACCAGGGCCTGTCCTTGCTCGCCTCGATGAACTTCAGCGCGGCATCCGTGTAGACGTCGGTGCAGTAGCCCTTCGTCTTCTCCGGCTTGCCGTTGTGATCGAGTATGGGATCGAAGTAGCCGGGATTGCCGGGGAAGTCGGACGGCTGGCAAAGTCCGCCGCCCTTGTGGGTGAGGGCCTCCTGGAAGCCCTGGTCCATGGGGCGGAGAGGGTAATTGTCGCCGAGGTGCCACTTGCCGAAGATACCGGTGCGGTAGCCCGCGGCGGCGAGGAACTCGGCGATCGTCACCTCGTCGCTGTGCATCATGGCCCGGCCGAGGTAGGTGTCAATGGCGCCCGTGCGGTAGTTGTAGCGCCCGGTCATCAGGCTGGCGCGCGTGGGCGCGCACACGGGGCAGACGTAGAACTGCGTGAACTCCACGCTCTCGGCCGCGAGTTTGTCGAGGTGGGGCGTCTTGATCTTGTCATTACCGTGGCAGCCGAGGTCGCCGTAGCCCTGGTCGTCGGTGATGATCAGCAGCACATTGGGCTTCACGGGCGCCTTCTCCTGGCCGAGGGTCACGCGGGGTGCCGCCATCGCCGCGGCGGCGACGCCGAGGAAATCTCTGCGCTTCATCGGCGGGCTCCTTTCCGGGGCTTCCTGGGCTTGTAGCGGGCCAGGGCGGGGAGGTTGGCGGCCACCTTCTCCACCGCCTCCGCCACCTGGTCCATGAGAGCGGGCGATTCGACCGCGGGGATGGGGAAGAGCATCATGTGCGCTCGAAGCCACTCGTTGTTGGGCAGCGACCCCGGCGGCACGGGCCGGAACTCCACGCCGTTGGCGTGCCGCGGCACGAACATCTGCGAGAAGAGCTTCATGTCCTGGAGCAGCGGGATGCGGCTCCAGTCGGTGTAGCCCTCGCCGCCCACGGGCGCGCCCTCGGCCCGCACGGCCTCGACAAAGCGGCTGCGGCTGATGCCCTCGCGCTCCAGCGTGAAAAAAGCGGGCGTGCTGTACCAGCCGCGCTTCGAGCGCGGCGGGAGCTTCGGCCAGCGGATGAAGGGCACGCTTTTCCTCAGCCGCGTGTGGAGCCGGTCGAAGTTCGCCTGCCGGGCGGCATTGAACGTGTCGAGCTTCCCGAGCTGGGCCGCGGCAATGGCGGCGCACACCGGCATGATGCGGTAGGTCCACATGCCGCCCGCCTGGGCGAAGGGCTTGGTCTCCTTGAGGGTGAGCGCCCAGCCGATGCGGCCGGGGTGGTGGCCGGGCACGAGCGCGCGCTGGGCGAGACGGCGGCTGTTCGTCACGAGCACCCCGCCCTCGCCCGCCACGATGGCCTTGCTGCCCTGGAGGCTGAAGCAGCCGATGTCGCCGATGGTGCCCACGAGCCGCTCCTTGTAGACCGCCCCGTGCGCGTGTGAGCAGTCCTCGACGACCGCCAGGCCGAGCTCCCGCGCCGTCTTCATAATCGGGTCCATGTCGGCCGGCAGGCCCCAGATGTGCGTGACCACCACGGCCTTCGTGTGCGGGCCGGCCTTACGGCGAATCTCGGCGGGATCAATGTGGAACGCCCCGCGCTTCACGTCGCACAGCACCGGCGTGCCGCCCGCATGGAGGATGGCCGTGATGCCCGAAATCCAGTTGTGGTTCGCCGTCAGTACCTCGGTACCCGGCCTCACGCCGACGGCGAACAGCGCGGCGTGGATGGCCGAGGTCCCCGAGGAGAACCCGACGGCGTGCTTCACCCCGAACCGCTTCGCGTAGGCGTCCTCCATCGCGCCCACGGGGCCGCCACGGCCGGTATCCGAGAGCTGCCGCGCCAGGAGCGTCCTCACCGCGGCGCACACCTCTTCCTCTCCGATGATCGGGTAGACGGGCCAAGGCAGCGTCACCGCCTTCGGCCCGCCGAGCAGCGCCAGCTTCTCCTTCACGTCTCGCCTCCTGTCTGGGCCTTCTCTCGAACCCCGGTGCCTTCGAGCAGTCTACCCCGCCACGGCGGAATGTCAAACCCCGCGGGTTTGACGGCGCGTGCGCGGGGCGATAGAATGCGCGCCAGCCCCGAGTGGCGGGCGGCGTGCCCACGCCCCGCGGATCGCGGGACAGGGACGCTCCGCCCACACAACTCAACTACCCCTCCGGCCGCGAATCCGTTTGCAGTGGCCGGAACCACCTTGCGTCGGCCAGGGCATCAAGCGTAGCGTCCCGCTTGCGGTGGTTCTCGACAAGCGAGACGCTTGTCGCTACACGAAAGAATGTAAACTGATTCGCGGCCGGAGCCGTAACATGTGGGATGGGGCCATCTCCGCCATGACGCGCAGGAGGCACTGAATGGGCAAGGCGAGGCAATGGGCGCTTCTCGTTGCCGCCGTCGCTCTCGGCGGCTGCTCCCTCCTTCCCCGAAAGGAGCCGCAGATGAAGTCCGCCGTCCTCTGGCCCGTGGACCCGCTGGTGAAGGTCTTCCGCGACACGACGCCGCCCCCCGGGCCGGGCGCCCCGTACGAGGCCCTGGCGGCGCGCCACGAGTACGAATCGGCGCAGTTCGTGCTGCGCGCCGCGGCGCCGCTCACGAACGTGCGCGCTCGCGTCGAGGGCCTGGCCGAGGCCGAGGTGAGCTTCGTGGGTTTCGTGCCCCTGCGGGCCAACACCCGCAAGACGCCCGACGACGAGGTGGTGCGCAAGGCCCCCGGCCTCTTCCCCGACCCGCTGATGCCGCCGACGCTGGAGAAGCTCGACGCCGACGCGAGCCTGCCCATCTTTGTCACATTCCACGTGCCGAAGGGCCAGCGCCCGGGCGTGCGCAAGGCCCGCCTCGTGGTCGAGGCCGACCAGGGGCGCCTCGAGCAGCCCTTCACCGTGCGCATCGTCAAGGCCACGCTGCCCGATGAGCGAACCCTCGCCGTGACCAACTGGTTCGCCGCCAACGGCCCGCGCTTCAAGAGCTTCCACGGCGTGGATGATTGGTCTGACGCCCACTGGACGGTGCTCGGCCACTACGCCCGCACCATGGCCGCCTATCGCCAGAACGTCGTCCTCACGCCCATCTACAGCCTCATTGACTTCCGGGTCGGCACCGATGGCAAGCTGGCCTTCGGCTTCGAGCGCTTCGACCGCTGGGTAAAGCTCTTCCAGGACGCGGGCGTCATCGGCCGGATCGAGGGCGGCCACCTGGGCACGCGGCCGGGCGGCGAGTGGACGGCGCCCCGATTCGTCATCCGGCTCCGCGTCATCGAGGGCGGCAAGGTGGTCGAGAAGTGGGGCCACCCCGGCGAGCCCGCCGTCGAGGAGTTTCTCTCCCAGTTGTTGCCCGCGCTGGAGAAGCACCTGGCTGATAGAGGCTGGCTGGGCATCTACACCCAGCACCTGTGCGACGAGCCAATCAAAGAAAATGCCGAGAGCTACCGTATCCTGGCCGCCCTCTCGAGGAAGTATGCCCCCCGGCTCCGCCGCATTGACGCTAATCACTACGCCGACCTCGTCGGCTCGCTCGACGTGTGGGTGCCCCAGCTCAACTACTACGACCAGGCGCTCGACTTCTACCGCGAGCGCCAGAAGGCCGGCGACGAGGTGTGGATCTACACCTGCCTCGCCCCCACGGGCACCTACCCTAACCGCCTGATTGACTACTCGCTGCTCAAGGTGCGGCTGCTCCACTGGGTGAACTTCCGCTTCGGCGCCACCGGCTACCTCCACTGGGGCTGGAACCAGTGGTCGGTGAAGGACCCCTTCGCCGACGTGGAGCCGCCGCACGGGGGGAACATCTTCCTGCCGCCCGGCGACGCGTGGATCGTCTATCCCTCTAAGGAACACGTGCTTCTCAGCTCGCTGCGCTTCGAGGCGATGCGCGACGGCATCGAAGACTACGAGCTGCTCCAGCTCCTCGCGAAGAAGGCGCCCGAGAAAGCCCGCTCCCTTGCCGAGCGTCTGGTGCCCAAGATCGCGGCGCCCGAGAAAGACGTGGCGACCTTCCGGCAGGTGAGGAGGGAACTGCTGGAAGCGCTGGCCGAATGAGAGGCGCCAGTACCATGGCGGATTCCCACAACCTCTGGACCCGCGCGGCCCGTTCGTCTCTCCTCCCCTACGCGCTCCTCGCCGCTCTGTGCGTGTTTCTATGGTGGAGCCGCGCGGCCGACCTCGATCTGCTCTACGCCACCTACGGCCTCGGCCCGATGTCGTTCGTCTACAAGATCGCCGCTCCCGAGCAGTTCGCGCGCGATTTTCCCAGCGGCGCCGAGAACGTGTCGAAATCGGCCGTTATGCTCGTCTATCCCTTCGCCTACCTCGTTCTGGGCATTCCGCCCGAGGGTCTCTGGCCCGCGTTCCTGGCCTTCGAGATCGCGTTGATGGCGTTCACGATGATCGTGCTGGTGCGGACCCTGCGCCCGCGGGCGCCACCGATCGTCGCCGCGGTGGCCGCCCTTCTGGCGATCGCGAGCAGCGCGCGGGACATGAACTTCGCGGCGTTCCGGCAGCCGTGCCTGTGGGCCACGTTCTACAACGTCGCCGACGCCTTGCGCATCCTCGCCATCGTTCTCGTTCTCAGGGGCCGGCCGGTGCTCGCGGGGGCGTTGCTCGGTGGCTCGTTCGCGAGCCACCCGACGATGGGCCTGATGGGCGGGCTGTTCATCGCGGGCTGCTTCGCGATCGAGCCGCGGCAGCTTCTGCGGCGCGGGTTCCTCGTGGGCGGGTTCGTGTTCCTGGCCGTCGCCGGGCTGTGGACCGCGCACGCGCTCGGCTCCGAGCCGGCCGCGGGCCAGGCGTTCCCGTCGGGGCTGTGGTTCGACCTGACCCGGCTCTTCAGCCACCACTGGTATCCCATCGAGGAGGGCCTGCTGGCCTCGAAGCACCGCGCGGCGTTCGTGCCGTTTCTGTCGTTCCTCGCCCTTCTGGGCTACTGCCTGGGCCGTGAAGCGCCGCTGGGCGAGCGCGACCGCGGGGCCGCCGCGGGAATGGCCACGATGCTCGCGCTCACGGCCCTGGGCCTCGTGTTCTCGACGCTTCGGCTCAGCCCCACGCTCACCAAGCTCGCCCTGCACCGCGCGAACGACCTCCTGCTCACGGTGGGCCTGGTCTACGTGGTGGCGGGGCTTTGGAGCGAACTGGACTCGGACCGGCTCTGGCGCGGCCTGGCGGCCGCGGCGGCGCTCGCATCGCCGTTCCTCTCGAAGCCGGGGTTTCCGCTTCTCGCGTCCCTCCTGCTAGCAGCGCCCTTCTGCCTGAGGCGGGGGCCATTGAGCGCCCGCCTGATGGCGGGCGTGCCCGCCGTGGCCGGCGTGCTGGCCGTGGCGTTCTACGCTCTCCTCGGAATGGCCGGCCCCATCGCTTCGGCCGCCTACACCGGCTTCGGCTGGCTGGGCACGCCGCCGGTGCTCATCGGCGGAGGCGTGCTCGTGCTGGCCCTCCTTGCGCGGCGCGCACTCGCACAGGCGGCGCTCGTCGCCTCTCTCGCCGCCGCGGCGCTCCACTGGCAGGCCGGCTTCCGCCTGAAGCCCGAGCTGCGCGCCTGGTCTCAAGCCTACAAGGACGCCCAGCTTTGGGCGCGAGACCACACGCCGCCCGATGCGCTCTTCCTGGTGGACCCCGTGATCTTCGACCCCGACACCGGCTACGGTTGGCGCGACTACTCGCGCCGCAGCTCGTTCGGCAGCCTGCGCGAGTGGCTGTATCTGTCGTGGCACTACACGTCCGACTATCGCCTGTGCCAGGAGGGTCTGAAGCGCGTCGCCGAATTCGGCGTCAACGTGAGCGACCACCTCCGCCAGCCGCCGGCCAACGCGGCATCCGCCCTCGCCGCCGAAGTCCAACGGCGCTACTACACAGCCACCGACGACTGGCGCCTCGACCTCGCACGGCGTTATCATGTCGATTACTTCGTGTCGAGACGGTTCGGCGGCTCGGCGGCGAGCCGCCTGCCGCTCGTTTACGGGAATCCGCACTTCGTCATCCAGGCCGCCGTGGAGCCAGCGAAATGAGCGCGACCGACACGCGGCGTGAACGGGCCAGACGGCTGCACGAGTCCCTCGCCTCGTGCGCCATCTGCCCGCGGCGTTGCCGCGTGAACCGCCTGGAGGGCGAGACGGGCTTCTGCGGCATCGGGGCCGAGGCCGTCGTGTCGTCGGCCGGGCCGCACTTCGGCGAAGAGGACGTGCTGGTCGGCCGCGGCGGCTCGGGCACGATCTTCCTCGCAGGCTGCAACCTCGGCTGCCTCTTCTGCCAGAACTACGAGATCAGCCACGGGCGCGAAGGCCGCCCCGCCGCGCCCGCCGACATCGCCCGCGCGATGCTGCGCCTCGAACGCATGGGCTGCGTCAACATCAACCTCGTCACACCCACCCACGTCACCCCGCAACTGATGCAGGCCATTCTCCTCGCGCGCGAGGCGGGCCTCGCCGTGCCCATCGTCTACAACTGCGGCGGCTACGAGTCGGTCGAAACCCTTCAGGCGCTTGAGGGCCTCATCGAAATCTACATGCCCGACGCCAAGTACGCCGACGGCGCGGCGGCCCGTGAACTGTCGGACGCGCCCGACTACCCCGAGGTGAACCGCGCGGCGCTGCGCGAGATGCACCGCCAGGTGGGCGATCTCGAAATCGAGGGCGGCATCGCCACACGGGGCCTGCTGGTTCGGCACCTCGTGCTGCCCAATGGCCTGGCCGGCAGCGAAGCCGTTCTCGACTTCCTGGCGGCCGAGATCTCGCCGCGCACCTATGTGAACGTCATGGCCCAGTACCGCCCCTGCTACCGCGCCGGCGAGTGCCCCAAGGTGGACCGGCCGCCGACCCGCCAGGAGTTTGCCGCGGCCTACGACTACGCGGTGAGGCGGGGGTTGCGATTGGCAAGGTGAGAGAGGACAGATAGGACGAACGAATAGGACCGGCGGGACCTCTGAGTCGATCATGTCCTATCTGTCTTATCCGTCCCATCGGTCCTATTCCAACAAGGAGCGGCGCAATGAAGAATGCCGAAATCGCCGCGATCTTCGACCGCATGGCCGACATCCTGGAGGTGCTCAACGACAACGCGTTCCGCGTGCGCAGCTACCGCAAGGCGAGCGAGGTGGTGGGTGATCAGGCCGAGGACATCGCGGCCCTCGCCCAGTCGGGCCGCCTGGGCGAGCTGCCCGGCATCGGCGCCGCCTTCGTCGAGAAGATCACCGAGTACCTGGCCGAAGGCAAGATCTCCGCCTACGAACAACTCAAGGCCAGGGTGCCCGAAGGCGTGACCGAGATGCTCCGCGTGCCCGGCCTCGGGCCGAAAACCGCCGGACTCTTCTGGCAGAAGGCCAACGTCACCAGCGTGGCCGAACTCGCCAAAGCCATTGACGAGGGCCGCCTTGCCGGCCTGCCCGGCATCGGCGCCAAGAAGCTCGAGAACCTCAAGAAGGGCATCGCCAGCTACCTCGGCGGCCAAGGGCGGGAGCTGCTCGGCAACGCACTGCCCGTGGCCGAGGAGATTGCCGCCCTGCTCGCCAAGGTCGAGGGCGTCCTCCAAGTGCTGCCCGCCGGCTCGCTGCGCCGACGCCGCGAGACGATTGGCGACGTGGACATTCTGGTCGCCTCGGACCGCGGCAAGGACGTCGTCGCCGCCTTCGTCGGGCTGCCGATGGTGAAGGACGTCCTCGCCTCGGGCGAGACCAAGGGCAGCGTGCGGGTCGAGGGCGGCCTTCAGGTGGACGTGCGGGTGGTGTCCCCCGATTCCTTCGGCGCCGCGGCCCAGTACTTCACGGGCTCGAAGGCCCACAACATCCGCCTGCGCGACCTCGCCATCAGCAAGAAGCTCAAGCTCAACGAGTACGGCGTCTTCCAGGGCGAGAAGCGCATCGCCGGCCGGACCGAGCAGGAGGTCTATGCCGCCCTCGGCCTCCCCTGGATGCCGCCCGAGCTGCGCGAGGACCGCGGCGAGATCGAAGCCGCCCTGGAGGACAAGCTCCCTGCCCTCATCGAGGAGAAGGACATCCGCGGCGACCTTCAGATGCACTCGACGGCTAGCGACGGCGGCGCCTCTCTCGAGGAGATGGCCCGCGCCTGCATCGCCCTCGGCTACGAGTACATGGCGATCACCGACCACTCGCAGTCGCTCAAGATCGCCAACGGCCTCACGCCCGCGCGCCTGCGCGAGCAGCGCAAGGAGATCGGCCGCCTCAACAAGGACCTCGCGCCGTTCCGCATCCTTGCAGGCGTCGAGGTGGACATTCTGAGCGATGGTTCTCTCGACCTACCCGACAAGGCACTGGCCGCGCTCGACTTCGTCATCGCCTCAATTCACATGGGCATGCAGCAGGATGCCGACCGGCTCACCGCCCGCATGGTCAAAGCCATGCAGAACCCCTACGTATGCGCCATTGCTCACCCGACCGGCCGCGTCCTCGCCCAGCGTGACCCGTATCCCCTTCACTTCGACGAAGTGCTCCGCGTGGCGAAGGAGACCGGCACTGCCCTCGAGATCAACGCCTATGCTGACAGGCTCGACCTCAACGACGTACAGGCCCGTGCGGCGCGCGATGCCGGGGTGAAGCTGCTGATTGACACTGATGCGCATGCTCCCGCGCACCTGCCCATGATGCGTCTCGGCGTGGCCACGGCGCGCCGCGGTTGGGTGCGGAAGGCCGATGTTCTCAACACACTGCCCCTTGATGGCCTTCTGGCCGCCCTGAGCGTCAAGAGCCACGCTCAATCAGGCAGCCAGCGTACAGCGCATGAGAACCCCGACACGGCTTGACAGTCGTTACGGAATAGGATACAATTGAACATGTTATGAGTACGATATCGCCGAGCCCATCCATGGCCATCTTTGGCAAAGCCAGACGTGCTGTACTGGCAATGCTTTACGGACGGCCAGAGCAGTCGTTCTACCTCCGAGAGATCGCCCGCGCGGCAGGTGTGGGCCTGGGTGCGGTGCAGCGCGAGTTGGCGCGCCTCACGAGGGCGGGGATTCTGACGCGGACCGTGAGCGGCAGGCAAGTGTACTTCCGGGCCAACCCTGAATGTCCAATCTACGGGGAGCTGCGGGACATGATGTGGAAGACAGCGGGCCTTGCGGACGTGCTCCGGGAGGCGCTGTCGCCACTGGCGGACCGGATTGTGGCAGCGTTTGTCTATGGAGCCTTGGCGGAGGGGGACGCGGCTCCGGAGCGCGAGGCCAAGGTGATGGTGATCGGGGAGGTGGGCGCTGGTGAGGTGGCGGCGGCGCTCGCGGGGGCAGACAGCAGGATCGGCCGGGCCATAAAGCCTATCGTTATGCGCCCCAATGACTTCCGTCAGAAGGCGAAGGCGGGCCACCCGCTGATCACGGCCATCATCGCCGGGCCGAAGATTCACCTCCTTGGTGAGTGACTAGGGGATCAGGGCTGCCCGACTGGCGCGGCAGGGGCAGTGAGAGCCGCGAACCAGGCCCAGATGCGATCGGGCTCTCCATCGGGGAAGAAGTGGCCGAGCTGGGGCACCTCGCGGTAGGTGACTGTGAACCCCGCCTGCTCCAGGCGGGCGCGTGAGGCCCGGGCGCGCTCGGCGGGGATGCGGTCGTCGGTGGCGCCATGGGCAATGTAGATGCCCATGCCGCGGGCTTTTAGCAGGATGGCGTCGGCCTCGGGCCCGGGTCGGGCCACGAGGGCTCCGCTCACGGGGGCGATGGCTCGGAAGAGCTCCGGGCTCCTCAAGCCGAACGTGTAGCTGTAGGTGCCTCCCTGGGAGAAGCCGGTGAGGAGCACGCGCGAGGGGTCCACATGGAAGGTGGCCATGACCTTGCGTATGGTGGCGAGCAGGTCCTTTTCATCCGCCATGTCCCACAGACGCTTCTTCTGGTCCTTGCATTCGGGTCCGGCGACCAGGAATGCCCCTGTGCGTTCGGCGACGAGGCCCCACGCGGAGACGAACCGAGAGCCATGGAGGCCGGCCGGGTGCAGGACCACCACGAGGGGGTAGGGCTTGGCCCTGTCGTAGGTCTTCGGGACGTAGAGCCAGCAGTCGCGGCGCGGCTGGCCCTCGGCCGGCAGGCGCATGAGGCCGGTGGCCGTTTCGGGCGGGGGTTCCGCCGGCGGGGCGGCGAGGGCGAGGCAGGCACTGAGCAGGCAGGCGGCGTGAATCGGGCGGCCTCCTATCCGGTCAGGTCGGCAAGCAGGCGGGCGAAGGCCAGGCGCAGGGTGCTCTCGACTTCGGGCCGAAGGGGCAGCGTGCCATAGAGACGGGGCGCCGCCTCGACCTCGTAGCCGCCCTCGGCGAAGGCGGTCGCCGTGGGCACGTAGCCGATGCTCCCGTTGACGCACGCCAGCGGAAACGTGTGGGGAAACGGGGAGAGCTCCAGCAGAATCTTCTCGTACTCGGCGAAGGGCTTGGCGGCGACGCCGAGGAGGGCGATCGGGCCGATGGCGATGCCCTGAAGCTCGACCTCGAGCGGCGGCGCCTGGCGGCCCTCGTGCGCCGCCTGGACGAGCTGCGAGGCCCAGTCCACACGGATGCGACGGCGGATGATCTCGGCCTTGTCTTCGCCGCGTCCGAGGATGGCGTTCAGGCGCTCGCGCTCGGCGAAGAGGAGGCGTTCGGCCTCCTCGAGCGAGGGCGGCGGCTGGAGCGGCAGCGGCACGCGGAGGACGCGGGCGCGCAGGGCGAGCCCGTCGGCGGGGCGGATGGCCTTCATCTCCTCCAGCACGGCCCGGGAGAGCGCCGTGCCCAGGGTCTCGGCCTCGTCGAAGGAGCGCTTCGAGTGCTGTGCATCCACGTCCCCTGCAAAGCCGAGGGCGAAGAGGCCCACGGCGTTGCCGCCGTAGTTCTCCTCGATGGCGCGCTCGGCGAAGCCGGCATAGTCGCCGGAGATCTGGAGGTTCTCGGGTCCCAGGACATTCGGGTGGGCGCCATAGGTGAACAGGATGGCGAGGGGCCCGCCGCCCTGCTCGGCGGCGACCAGGACGCGCGTGTAGGGAGAGGCATAGCCGGGGCGACCCTGGGGTTGCGGGGCGCCCGTGTCTTGCCGGCCGGCCCGGCGGTTGACGCCGAGGTAGACCTTGCCGCGCCCGGCGCCGATGGAGGCGGGGCGCAGGACGCGTGCGGCGGCCCGCACCACCCCCAGCAGGCGGTCGTGGAGGGTCTCCAGATAGAAGGGGTCGGGGGTGTTCACGCGGTGGCCGGCGACGAGCGGCCCGGCGTGGGTGTGCGAGACGGCCAGGAGGCTGTGGGTGGGCGGAATGCCAAGCTCTTGGGCGATCCTGCCGCGCACATCGTTCGCAAAGGCGGGGGTCACCTCGGGGAGGTCGGCCGAGATCAGGGCCACACGCTGCGCGCCGTCGTCGAGCACGAGCGCGCGCGCAAAGAGCGGGTCGTGGATGCCCTGGGCCGGATCGGCCCGGGCCACGTAGCCGCCCATCGGCAGCCCCTTGGGCGGGGTGATCTCGATCCGGGCGCTGCCAGCGCGCATCCCAACACTCCCAGGCTCCGGGTGAGCCTCTGTGGCGAGAAGGCGGACGTTCTGCGTGCGATGCTAACATGTCGCACGCCGATTTGCAAGACGCAGGGAATGCCGCTATCATCGTCCGAGCGTGCCGCGCGCCTTCGTGCCGGGCCGTGTGGCCGGGCCGGCCGCGGATGCCCTGAGGCAGCAAGGAGAGCTTTCGTGAGAGCAGTGGAGCGCTGGGTGACGGTCCTGGTGGCCACGGCGGCGCTGGCGGGAACCTGCCTTGGAGGCGCGACGGGAGAGTGGCCCCAGTGGCGCGGGCCGAACCGCAACGGCCTCTCGGCCGAGACCGGCCTGCTCAAGCAGTAGCCCGACGGGGGGCCGAAGCTGCTGTGGACCGCCAAGGGGATCGGCGAGGGCTTCTCGACGGTGGCCGTGGCGGGCGGCCTGATCTACACGGTGGGCAATGTGGGCGGCGACGCGCTGCTCACAGCGCTCGATCTGGCCGGCAAGACCCAGTGGCAGGTCAAGGTGGGACCCGCGCACAAGGTGGACCATCCCGGCACGCGCAGCACGCCCACGGTGGACGGTGCTCTGCTCTACTACGAGAACCCCGATGGCACGCTCTCGTGCCTCGAGGCCAAGAGCGGCAAGCAGGTCTGGGCGCTCAACATCCTGGGGACTTTTGGCGGCCGCAACATCACCTGGGCGCTCGCCGAGTCGCCCCTCGTGGATGGCGAGCAGTTGATCGTCTGCCCCGGCGGCCCCGAGGCCGCGATGGTCGCACTCGACAAGAAGACCGGCAAGACCCTGTGGGTGTGCAAGGGCGCGGGCGACAACCCCGGCTATGCCTCGCCCATCGTCGTAGACTACCAGGGCCTGCGCCAGTATGTGACCATGACCTCTAACGCCGCCATCGGCGTCCACGCCAGGACCGGCGCCTTGCTGTGGCGCTTCGAGCATAAGACCTCGTACGACTGCAATATCCCCGACCCCATCTACGCCGACGGCCACGTGTTCATCAACAGCGGCTACGGCAGCGGCGGCGAGCTGCTCAAGCTCACAGTCGAGGGTGAGAAGTGCTCCGTCACGAAGGTCTGGGAGACCAAGGCCCTCGATAACCACCATGGCGGCATCGTCCTGGTCAATGGCTTCCTCTACGGCTCTACCCACCGCGGCAAATGGGTGTGCCTGGACTTCAAGACGGGCGCCGTGAAGTACACGGCCGACGGCGTGGGCAAGGGTTCGGTGACGTATGCCGACGGCATGCTCTACACGTATAGCGAGCGCGGCGCCGTGGGCCTCGTGAAGGCCACGCCCGACGGGCACGACGTCGTCAGCCAATTCCGCGTGCCGGCCGGCGGCAAAGGCCCCAATTGGCCGCACCCCGTGGTGTGCGGGGGGCGCCTCTACCTGCGGCACGGCGACCTGTTGTTCGCCTACGACATCAAAGCGCAGTAGCGCCCTGGAGCCCAGGCCATGATCCCACGCATCCCCGTGCTCGCGTTGCTGCTGAGCCTGGCGGGCGCCACCGCCGGCGAGTCGAAGCTCGACGAGGCCCTCCGCACCCTCCGGGTGCCGCCCGCCTGGCTCGACGAGGTCCAGACCAACTACAACACGCAAACGCCGTGGAAGGACGCGCGCCTGCACATCCGCCAGCTCCTCGCCGAGGGCAAGAACCGCGAGGCCATCAAGCTCACCTACCTCTACCACGTCGTGCAGAAGAACGGCTCGGCCGACGGCCACGAGTACCCCATGTACCTCTATCTCGGCGGCGAGCATGCCTGGGCGCTGAAGGTCTACGCCGAGCGCCTCGCGCCCAAGCCCAAGGGCGCCGTCTTCGAGTACAACGCCCTCGCCTCGCTGTACGCCCGATTCGGCGAGTACGCCAAGGCGATCCAGACGCTTCAGGACGGCCTCGCACACCTGCCCGACCCGCCGTGGGCGATCAACGGCCGGGCCAGCCTGAACGACAGGCTGGGCGACCTCTACGCCCAGATGGGCGACCTGGCGAAGGCCCGGCAGCACTACGAGGAGGCCATCCGCCTCTTCCCCACCTCGGACCAGCCCTACGGCCGCCACCTGCTCCACCGCAACGCCGCCAAGGTGCAGGCCAAGCTCGACCTCATGAACCGCAAAGCCCTCGACATCAAGGCCCTCCAGGACGGCACCTACCGTGGCACCAGCCTGGGCTACGTCAAGGACGTGGTCGCCACGGTGAGGCTCGCGGGCGGGAAGATCGCCGACATCAGGCTCCAGCACGAGGAGAAGATTGACCTGGGCGCGACCAAGAGCGTGCCGAAGCAGATCCTCGAGCGCCAGGGCCTGGACGTGGACGCCGTCACCGGCGCCACGGTCACCACGCAGGCCATCGTCGAGGCCGTCTACCGCGCCCTCCAGCAGGCCGGGATGAAGTGAGCGTCGCGCCGTTGACGCCGCCGGCAAACGGGGCTACAATGAGACTGGCCGCCCAACAGCGCATTACGAGGGTTGTGCTATCGTGAGTGCAATCCCAGTTCCCAATTCCGGCTGCGCCATGGGGCCGAGTGCAGATCGCGAGGTGTCGCGAGTGGCGGTCGAGTTCAACCACCGACGTCTCGTGGCGCGCGCCAGCGCGCGGCGCAGCAAGATGATCGCGTTCGGCTACTACGGCGGCAAGTTCTCCCATCTCGACTTCATCCTGCCATTGCTGCCCACGCACTTCACTCATTTCTGTGAACCGTTCGGCGGGTCCGCTGCTGTGCTGATCAACCGCCCGCCCGCTCCCGTTGAGACGTATAATGATCTCGACTCGGAGGTGACGAACTTCTTTCGCTGCCTTCGCGATCAAGGAGAGGAGTTGGTCAGGCTCATTAGCCTCACTCCTTTCTCTCGCGAAGAGTTGGTCAAGGCATGTACCCCGGAACCGTGCCTGAGTCCACTGGAGCGCGCGCGACGGTTCTTCGTACGGGCGCGCCAGACTCGCACCGGACTCGCCCAGACAAGCTCAGAGGGACGCTGGGCGCACTGTGTTCTTACGTCGCGTGCGGCAATGGCGGGGGCCGTGTCGCGATGGCTTGGAAGCGTAGAAGGCCTACCTCAGATCGTTCAGCGCTTCCAGCGTGTTCAGGTTGAGAACGCACCCGCTATCGAGGTTATCCGGCGCTACGACTCACCAGAGACCCTCTTCTACTGCGACCCGCCCTATCCCCACGAGGCGCGCGGGGATGTGAAGGCGTACGGATTCGAGATGACCGACCGCGAACATGCGGAGCTGGCCGAGGTCCTGCGTGGGGTCCGTGGAGCGGCCGCCGTCTCCGGCTACCGCTGCTCACTCATGGACCGGCTCTACGATGGCTGGCGGCGCGTGGATGCACCAACACGCCTCTGCAATTCCTCCAAAGGGGAACGCACCGAATCAGTCTGGCTGAACTACCCGCCTTTCACCTATCCAACTGCTGAAGGCACGGTGAAGGCCAGTGCCTCGTGCCTGTTCGAAAAGCGAATTCAGTACAAGGTGCGGAAGCGTGCCAAGAAAGAGTAGCACGGAACCCACTCTCGATCTCGCGTGCGCGGCTGCGATTCTGAGGGATCAGTGGCACGTCGTTACAACCGCCGCGGCGCACGATGCCAGTCTCCGCTACGTCGCGGCTTCTCAAGCAGTGGATGCCATCCGCTCCTGTATCAATCACAGACAAGTTGCATACAGATTCTGCCTGCCCACCCAGCTCCTTGGGAAGCTCACGAACCCATCGCTCGACTGCCTACGTCTTCAGAGGAAGAAGGGCGACCTAGGTGACGTAACCGGTTGGGACGCCCGCAGCCTAGCGAGCAAAGTGGTTGCCCCCTTCAACCAAGAACAGGAGTGCATCCTCGGCGCATCGAGCGATCCCTATGTAGGGAACCCCATGCGCATTCCGCGCATGGTTCGGAATGACTCAAGCAAGAAGGATGTAGCGGGCTGGAACGTCTTGGTAGAGGTGCTCGAGCAGGTGGAATCGCGAGGCAGTCCTGAGTACACGTTGTCGATCTTCCGGCAGGTGCTTCTCGAGATGTTCCGCCGCCAACAGACTCTCCGCTTTTCCTACCCGCTGCCTCCACGTGTCAGCTTGGATGCTGCCCTGGCTCTCGGGCGTCAGTTTCTTGGCGAGAAGTCGGGTGGTGATCGTGCCCTCGCGCTCTGCGGGGCGCTGTTCGATGCCATTGGCAGCCATTTCGGTCTTTACGCGCGAGTGAACCGCGCCAGGATCAATGCCAGCGACGAGGCCATTGGCCAGGCAGCGGACCTGGAATGTGTGGATGCCGATGGCAAGGTTGTCATCGCCGTAGAGGTCAAAGATCGGATCTTGACTCTGGCGGACGTCGAGGGCACACTCCGCAAGTCGCGTCAACGCGCGATCAAGGATATCTTCTTCGCGGCAAGCGCGGTCCAGGCCGATCACAAGAGCGCCATCGAAGAACGAGTTGCCAAGGCATTCGCTGGAGGCCAGAACCTGTACGTATTCGACTTCTTCGACCTGGCTCGAAGCGTGCTTGCCCTCGGTGGTGAAGCAATGCGAGCCACCTTCCTCCGCAAGATCGGTGAGCACCTGGACTCCTGGAATACGCAACCCGCCAATCGCCAAGCCTGGAAGCAGCTGCTTGAGTCGATATAGGCAAGATGATAGCTGTGATGGCCTAGCTGGAGGGAGGCGGCGAGGGTTGTATGTCCCCCTCCGCCGGACTTGCCAGGCTTTGGCCTTCATGCTGTTCCTTGCCATCCTCCTCCATGTGGCCTGGCCGTACGGCGATCGGTTCTCGACGCGCCTCTTCGCCGACAAGGAGCGGGTGCCGGCCGAGCTGTTCCTGTGGCTCGACCCGCTGGCCTCGGCCGCGGCGGCGCTCGCGGGCCGTTGCGTGGGGGTGTTCCTGTTGTGGGCAGCGGGCATTCTGGCCGTCTCGCTCGTCCTGCCGCGCGTGTTCTGCTCGCACCTGTGCCCGCTGGGCGCGACGATTGACCTGGCCGACTGGGCCGTGGGCCGTCGGCTGAAGCGGCTGCATTTGCGCCGGCGCGGAGCCTGGGTCCATGCGAAGTACTATGTGCTCGCGGCAGTTCTGGCGGCGGGAGCTTTCGGCGGCATGCTCGCCGGCTACGTGGCGGCGATCCCCGTGACGACGCGCGGCTACGTGTTCCTCCTCGCCCCGGCCCAGCTCGCGGCGATGAAACACGCGAGCATGGTGCGGCCGGTGTCGTGGGACTACTGGCTCTCGCTTGCGCTGTTCATGAGCATCATCGGGCTGGGGGTTCTCGGGCGGCGGTTCTGGTGCCGCACGCTGTGCCCGAGCGGGGCGCTCTTCTCGCTCGTCAGCCCGCTGCGGCTGCGCGAGCGACGGGTCACGGCGGCGTGCATCGGGTGCGGCAAGTGCGTGAGGGCGTGCTCGTTCGACGCGATTCGGCCCGATTTCTCGACGCGGTCCGCCGAGTGCGCCTTCTGCCCCGACTGCGCCGCGGTCTGCCCGGTGGACGCCATCGAGTTCGCGTGGCGGCATCAAGGCCGTCGCGCCTCTTGTCATTCCGAGCAAAGCGAGGCGAAGTCGAGGAACCTCTCTGGGGGCGAGCGCACCGCAGGGGAGAATGCCGCGCGTGCGAAGGCCGGCCCCCCCGAAAGGTGCTTCGACAAGCTCAGCATGACAGACGTGGGGTGCATCCCGCGCTCTCACGAGCCGGTTGACGGCGATCGCGGTGCCTGGCCCTATGACCCCAGCCTCTCGCGGCGCGCTCTCCTCGGGGCATCAGCCTCAGGCGCTTTGGCTGCCGTGGGCATCGCGGCCGGGCCGCGGCCCAAGCTGCTGCGCCCGCCCGGCAGCCTGCGCGAGGACCGGTTCCTTCAGCGCTGCGTGCGCTGCGGCCTGTGCCTGAAGGTCTGCCCCGGTCCCGTGCTGCATCCCGCGGGCCTCTCGGCCGGGCTCGAGGCGGTGTGGACGCCGGTCGCCGTGCCCTCGTGGGCGGGATGCCACCAGGACTGCAATTTCTGCGGCCAGGCCTGCCCCACGGGCGCGATTCGCGCGCTGCCCATTGCGGCGAAGCGGAAGACGCACATGGGCCTGGCCGTGGTGAACCCGAAGACGTGTCTGCCGCACAGCGGGCGGCGCGACTGCCAGCTCTGCTACGACGAGTGCCGCGCGGCCGGTTACCACGCCATCGAGATGCGCGAGATTCGCCTCGAGGTAGGCAACGTGCCCGAGGGCGTGATGTCGGCCGCGGAACTCGACGAGGCGAGCCGCATCCTCGCCCCGTTCGTCAAGCCCGAGGCCTGCGTGGGCTGCGGTCTGTGCGAGTACCGCTGCGGCGTGACCTGGGCCAAGCAGCAGCACCTGCTGGACTCCAGCGCCATCGTTGTGGTGGCGGAGAATGAAGACAGGCCCGCGTGAGGCGACTGGAAGGCGAATACCCAACACTCAACACCCAACGCTCAATAACCAGGCAAAAGAGGCCCTCTTGCATGGCCCCGTTGTGCGGCTTCGGCCACGGGTCTGTTTGCGTTCTCCTGCGTAGCGACAAGCGTCCTGCTTGTCGAGAACCACCGCAAGCGGGACGCTTGCGGCTACGTTTGAGGCCCTGACCGATGCACCGTGGTTCTGGACACTGCAAGCTGATTCGCGGCCGGAGTAGTACTTGGACACTGATCATTGGGTGTTGGAGATTGGTGATTCGATCGCGGGCTGACGCGGTTGTGCGTCGCATCAGGGGAAGAGCGCGCGCAACCGCTTCTCGTAGCTACGGCACAGGGCGGCCGCAACGGCGATCTTGGCCGCTTCGACGGCGACAAAGGGCGTGATGCCGCGAGCAACGGCCGCGGGCACTCCGAAGCCGATGCCAAACGCCAGCCATGCGGCGCCGCAGGCGAGCAGCAGCGCGTCGCCCAGCGCCATCGCCAGCACAAGGCGGCCCAGGGACGGCGCGGCCGCGCGGCGCACCAGCGCGCCGATCACCCACCCCGCCGCCACGAAGCCCACGAGATAGCCCGTTGTGGCACCCAGCCACTGGCCCGTGAAGATGGGCGCGCCCACCGCGCCGAGCGCGAGATAGGACGACAGGGCCACCGTGCCCAGCCGCGGCCCCAGCCCCGCGCCTGCGACCAGCACGAAAAACGTCTGAAGCGTGAACGGCACCTCGCTCAGCGGCGTGTAGAGGCGCACCTCGGCGGCGAGCGCCAGGCACGCCACCATCGCGCCCACCCCGATGGCCGCCACCGTGCGGCGATCGGCCACCACCTCGCGCGTCCACACCGAAGCCACGGCGTTTGAACTGTTCACGGGCGGGAACATCCTCGCAACAGGGACCGGAGAGACTGATGCTTCATCGCAGCCGAACGCCCCATAGGATACCCGTCCCACGGGCGCGGGTCAAGCGGGTCAGGTCGGCGACGGCCCGGCACCCCTTGCCGCCGGCGATGGGTGCCCGAAGACTCCGCACACGCTTTGTGCGCATCCGCGCTCGGGTTAGTGGCCTGTTCCCCCGCGGGGCGGAACGGGAGCGATGTGCCGCAGCTCGGGCTGCGTGGTGGCGGCCTCGATGGCCTGGATGGCTTCCCTGACCGCACTGACGCGGCGGTCGTTGAGTTCGCCGCCGGGGAACTCATTCCTCTTGACCTGTGCGTTGAACTCCGCGATGAGTTCCTTCAGCGCGGGAATCGCCTCTCGGGCGGCCGAGCCGTAGGCCATGAGTTCCTTCATGATCACCCCGGTGCGGTTCTCACTGCCGTGGCCGCCCTGGGTGCGGGCGAAGAGGACGCCCGCTGCGATGCCCTCCTTGAAGCGGTACTTCGTCAGCGCCTTGAACGCGCCCATGCGGATTTCGTTGCCGAACATCGTGTCGGCCGGGCTGCGCGTCTTGAGGGCCGCGAGGAGGTCGGGCGCTAGCGCCTGAACGTCCTCCAGGGTCAGGCGGTTCTCGAAGACACTCCTCAGCGTGGCCCGGGCCATGCCATCTGCGTTCGTGGCGACGGCCCGGATCGCAGGGTAGAGCAGTTTGGGGTCGGCATCCTTCAGGGCATCGGCCAGCGGCCCCTGGAATAGCGCGGCGGCCAATTGGCCTTGCGCGAGTTGCACGGGATCGGCCCAGTTGACCGGTTGGAGCGGCTCAGCCATCCGGGCGGCGGCTCGCAGAAGGTCGGGGAGGGCTGGCTTGGCCGCGGCTCCCATCTTGCGGATCGCCTGCGCGGCCTTGAACCGCACCCAGCGGTCGTCGTGGGTGAGCAGGCCGATGAGCGCGGGCAGCGCCTCGGCGCTCTTGAGGTGGCCGAGCGCCTCGCAGGCGCCCTGGCTGGCGTGCGCGTCCTTGCCCTTCGCCAGGGCGATCAACTGGGGCACCATGTCCTGGGCTTCGGGGCGTGCGGCCAGCTCCTCCGCCGCCCAGCCGCGGACAATGGGCGACCAGTCGCCGAACGCCGCTACCAGCTCCTGTGGGCTCTTCTGCTTGCGGTCCAGGTCGAACCGTCCGGAGGCGATGGCCGCCGCCACGTCCTTCTGGCTCAGCCAATCCGCGGGTTTCGCGCCCTTGCCGGTGATGTGGAGCTTTCTGAGCGGAAGGGCGTAGGTGAGAACGTAGCAGGCGTTCGGGCTGAGGCCGTAGTAGCCGCTCTTGCCGTAGTACGTGTCATCGTCCGTCCGGCCGGCGCCGTACTGCTCGCCGCCGTCGTAGGTGAACGACCCGTCGCACCGGCGCACGAGGTCGAGGTGCCACGCTGCCTCCTTGAAGAAGGCGGCCGCCGCGGCCGGGCCGCCCACGTTCGCCCCCAGGGCGCCCCACAGGTAGCTGAAGCCCTGGCCCGTGTGGCCGTACTCGCGGTTCCTGTAGGCGGCGGTGGCCATGCGGGCGAAGAACTGGGCGTCCTTGGCCCGGTTGCCCTGGATGGCGAAGAGCAGGGCGGTCATGGAGTTCTTGCCGTTGTTCTCGTGGTAGGGCCAGGGCTCGTGTTCCCCGTAGGGGATGGCGCCCTTGTCGGTGAAGTAGCCGAAGAACCCGTTGGCCCTCTGAATGGCGGGTTGGACCTCAGGGTCCTTTACGCCGCACTTGGCGCCCAGGACGATGGCGAGGTTGGCCGGAAGGCCGGCCGCGTTCACCGGGCCGTAGGGCGGGATGGAGCCGTGGAGGGCGCCGTCGGGCGCCAGCTCGCAGAAGCCGTGCCCGAATGTGCCGTACATGCTCTGCCCTCTCGCGAGGGCGACCGTGTACTTCTCGATGGCGGGCAGAACTTCCTTGTCGCCTGTGAGGAGGTAGTATTCGCACAGGAAGATGCCTCGGTAGCCCGTCTCCCACGACCCGAATCCGTGCCGCTGGAGTTTGAGGTCGGGTGGCGCAAGCTTGCGGGCGAGCTCGCGCACGCGGGGCAGATAGCTGGGGTTGCCGGCCGCCATCAGGGCGAGGCCGTTGATCGCCCCCCACAGGTTCTCCTCCAGCGGTTCCTTCTCCAGCGCCTGGCAGGCCTCGGCGAGGATGCGCTTCGACTTGGGGCAATCGTAGGGCGCGGTGTCGCTGTAGGTGCCCATGACTCGGAGCTTGAGTTGCACGTCCCGGGTCTTGCCGGCCCGCCAGACGGTCAGCCTCAGGGTGCCCCCGTTCGCGTCTTTCTCGGCTTCCTGGATTGCCCGCGCGAGGCTCTGGCGCGCATCGTCGGTGAACGGCTTGCCTCCCGCGCCCAGGATCACGTCGTCCACCTTCATCACGCCGTCCGCGGGCGAGCCCTTGCCGACGTGGGTGACCAGAATCTGGCGGCTGGCCGTGGTGGTGCGGCCCTGGCAGCTATCGAAGAAGGTGGCGGCCCTCGTGTAGATCCATCCGCGGAGTCCGGTGGCGCCCAGGTTATAGGTCAGCTTCCTGTCCACCGCGTTGTTCTGTGTGAGGTCTGGCGGCGCACTCTCTCCCGAGGCGCAAGTGCCTGCGAGCAGCGCCAGCGCGACGACGACGAATCCCGCGCGTCGCCATTCTCGTTCAGCCATCGGGTTTCCTTTCTCTCAGCGCACAACGGCACCGTGCGAGAACCCTGCTTCGGTCGCGCCAGGAGTCTCGCAGGCCTGGCAGAGCGTGTCAAGTCGGCAGTGGCCTCTCAGCGGGCTGAGGGGAGCAGCGCCTTGGCCTCGGCGGCGTACGAGGTGTTGGGATAGGTCTCGATGATCTTCTGGAGATAGGGCGCGGCGCCCTCGGGGCGGGAACTGTTGAGGTAATTCCTCGCCATCGTCATCCAGCGGCGGCAGTCCTCGGCGGCGGCAGCCTCGCGCAGCTTGGGCCCCAAGGTCGGGTCGTTGCGCAGGGCGTCGGCCTGCGTGCGGGCCTCGGCGGCGCTCGGCGTGCCCTCGTAGCCGGAGGCGAGGCTGTCGAACGCGCGGGCGGCGGCGAGGTAGTCCTTGGCCAGGAGCAGGGCCTTGGCCTTGGCGAGCAACTGGGCGGCTTCATCGGCGCGGGCCTTGTCGGCGGCCTCGCGCGCGGCCCGAGCCACCTCGGGGTCGGCGCGCAGTTCCCTGAGCTTGGCGGCGGCCTCGGCCGCGGTCTTTGTGCCTTCGTAGGCGCGGCAGATGCCCTGGAGCTTGCGCTCGGCTTCGGGGTACCGCTTGGCCTGGATCGCCTCGACGGCCGACGCCAGGGCCTCGGCGGCCTGCTGGTCAATCTCGGCGAGGCGCTTCTCGGCCTCGTCCACCAGGGGGTCGGCCGCCTCGCTGTCCACAATCTGCCGATAGGTGCGAATGGCCAGGGGCATGTCTTTGGTTTCGGCTGCCTTGGCGCGGCGCATCAGGGCGACGAGGCGCTCGTCCTCGCTCTGCTTGCGGAGCCAGGCGGCCACCTCGGGCGCATACTGCCGGTCGAACGTGTGGCCTACGCCCTTCATGGTGATGAAGGTGACGCTGGCGCCCGCCTTGCGGAGCGCGTCGGCGGCCTGCACGCCGCTGTCGTAGGGCACCACGTCGTCCTTGTCGCCGTGGATCACGAGCACGGGCTCGCGCCGCATGCAGTTGAGGTCGCGTGCCGCGCCCAGGCCGCCGGCCATCATCAGATACCCGCGGTAGGTGCTCACCTCCGAGGACCGGAAGCCGAACAGGGCCGTGGCGAAGCCGCCCTGGGAGAAGCCGCCGATGAAGATTTGCCGGGGGTTCACGCGCACGCGCGCGCTGAGCGTCTTGATCACGTGGTGGTTGAAGGCGAGTTGGGTCTCGATGTCGTTAAAGAAGGCCTGGTCCTCCTGAAGGTACTCCATGCCGACGATGAGGTAGCCCTTGCGGTCGGTGATGGACTGCATCAGGCCGGTGTCCGGCTTGCCGCCGCGGCCGTGGAAGAAGAGCACGAGCGGGAACAGCTTGGTCGGCGTGTAGTCGGTCGGCACGAAGACGGGCAGTTCCAGCGGCCCCCGGGTGCTCTTGAAGGCGGGGGTGCCGAAGTCGAGCGTCGTCTCGCGGCCCGGGGCGAATTCCGCCGCGGCGGCGGGCGAGGCCAGAGAAGCCACGAGAACGACCGGCGGCAACCAGCGCATGGCGGATCCCCTGGTGCGGCGAGGGAAGAGAAGAAGCCTGGAGATCGAGTGCCCAGGTGCCAATGGCGCCCTCCTTCCGGCGGCAGGTTCTGTAAGAGTAGGATACGCGCAGCAGGGCTCTTGCTGCCGGGTGCCCGTGACGGCTCGGCGGCCCGGCCGAGCCATGGTTCAATGCTATCCCGCCCGATCGGGCCTGTCAAGAGCCGACGTGCGAGCGATGAGCGTGTGTTCTCGGGCCGTGGGGATGAATCGGTTCTGGGAGAGCTACGGGCTGTGGCCCGCACGGCGAACCAGGCGGCCCTTACAGGTCGGTGAGCTCGGCCAGGTGGTCAATCTCGGGGGGAAGGTAGAGGCGGCCGTGGTTGACCCCGGGGCAGCGGCGGGCCGCCTCGGCCCAGGCCTGGGCCGAACGGAGATACTCGTACCAGAAGGGGAAGGTGCGGCACTGGACAGGGCGCACGTCGTAGATGCGGCAGCCGCCGGGCGACCAGAAGACGCAGTCGCCGTTGGCCATCTCGATGAGGGCGTAGTCACGCAGGGTGCGGCGGAGGTAGGTGGCGGTGAACTCGGTGACGTCGAGCTTGAGGAAGCGGGCGATGGAGGCGATCTCGATCTCGCGCACCCACACGTAGCCCGGCTCGCCGCGGCAGCATCCGCCGCAGCGGGTGCAGGCGAATCTCAATCCGTCGCGATACCAGGGGGAACTCATGGGGCGAAGGGGCTGCCGAAAGAGGGGATGCGTTAGGAGCTATCTCAGAACCCGCGTGGGTTCTGAGGCAGTTTCTTAGCTCGACTTTCGCCATCAGGCAGGAAGCCGGAGGGCGAAGTCCGTGACGGT
>DAOOIT010000060.1 GCA_035384565.1 Planctomycetota bacterium
CCGTCCCACGCTCCCCATCGGCGGCCGCGTGAGGATCGCTGGACCCTGGTGAGCCTGGCACAGGCCCCCCTGCCTTCGACCGACGTTGTGGGCGGCGTGTCCCCACGCCGCGATTGGCATGACGGGGCCTGGCCAGAGCGAGGCCAAGGGCACGTCCCGCCCACAGGCACAGCCCAAGGCGGCTGTGCGGCATCGAACCCGCTGCGCAGGGGCAGGGGCACCTGCCGTTCCTGGTCGCACCCGCGGTTGACCCTCCCGGCCGCGGGCGCTATACTGCGCGAGGAAAGGAGAGCGGCCAGTGGCCAAGGAGCCGGACGTACGCGAGGAGTACGCGGCGCTCGTGCGCGCCGCGGCCGCGCGCCTCGAACTGGAACAGGGCTTCGGCATAGACAGCGCCAGGCTGCCCGCCTTTGCGGCCTGTGCGGATGCCTCGGCGCCGCCCGCGGCGGCCTCGGCGGGGACAAGCCCCTCGACCCGAGCGGCCGCAAGGCCGCCGCGCCCTGCCGCGAAACCCGCGCGCCCCGCCGCGGCGCCCGTGGCCTTGCCGCCCCGGCACGTGGCCAGCACGCCGCCGCCCCCCGTGCAGGCCGCGCCCCTTCCGCCCGCCGAGAGCAGGGCGGGCCTCTTCGACGCCAGGAACTACGATTTCCCGATTCCCGAGGGGCTCTCGAAGGGCGAACAACTGGACTTCTTCGCCAAGACCATCGCGAACTGCAAGTTGTGCCGGCTCCACGAGGGCCGCACCCAGGTGGTCTTCGGCGTGGGGAACCCCGATGCCGACCTGATGTTCGTGGGCGAGGCGCCCGGCCACGACGAGGATATCCAGGGCGAGCCGTTCGTGGGGCGCGCCGACCAGCTCCTCACCCGGATCATCGAGGCGATGGGCTTCCGGCGGAGCGACGTCTACATCGGCAACGTCAACAAGTGCCGCCCGCCCAACAACCGCGCGCCATTGCCCGACGAGATGGACGCCTGCCGCCCCTTCCTCCTGCGGCAGATTGATATCATCCAGCCCAAGGTCCTCTGCCTCCTGGGCGCCACGGCGGTGCGCGGCCTGCTCCAGTCGAAGGAGAGCATCACGCGCCTCCGCGGCCAGTTCATCCGCTGGCGCGGCATCCTGGTGATGCCCACGTTCCACCCCGCCTACCTGCTGCGCAACCCCGCCGAGAAGCGCGTCGTGTGGGAAGACGTGCAGAAGGTGCGCGACGTGGTGCTGGGCAAGCTGGTGGTGTGAGGCCGTTACGGCTTGGCGTTGGTGAGCACGAAGATCTTGCGGTGCCCGACGCGCTCGTGCGCGACCTCGCGGAGGCCGAACTTCTCGATCATCCCCTGGAGCTGGACCTCGCGGCCCTCCTTGGCGATCAGCGACAGGGGCCTCCCCGCGCGGAGGGCCTCGCGCAACTGCTGCTCCGCGCTCGGGCCATCCTTCTCATCCCGGATCAGGCGAATCCCGGTGCGCCGGGTGAACAGGTTGTAGACGCCCGAGTAGTCGGACTGGTAGAAGATGATCTCGTAGGGCTCGCGAAGGTAGGGGCCGGCCTCCTCCACGAGGTCGCGGCCCGACTTGAAGCGGTTGAGGATCGGCGTGGCCAGCACGTCCACCACCAGCGACAGCGCGAGCATGGCGGCCACGGCGGCCGCCGCGCGGCGGCCCTCGCCGCGTCCGTCGCGCGGCGTCCGAAGCCCCCAGAAGCACGCGGCGAGGATCAGGCCGCCGCCGAGGCCCGCGCCGAGCCTCACGCCCGGGGTGATGGCCGCCCGCATCTCGGCCTGCACATCCGCGTCCGGAGTCCACCGCACCACCGTGGCGTTCGGCTCCAGGGCCGCCGCCACGAAGAAGATGCCCAGCAGGCCCACGAGCACAAACGTCGCCTTCCACAGACCGCGATGGCCCCCGAGCGCCACCAGCTCGCCCCGGAGCACCGCGACAAGGTACCGGGCACAGAGCAGGCCCACTGCGGGCACGAGGGGCAGCAGGTAGCGCTCGCGCTTGCCCGAGAACAGCGAGAAGAAGACAAGCACGCTGAGGAACCAGGCCACGCCCAGGAGGCCCACGGCGTCGCGCCGCGTGCGGCCCACCCTCATGCCCCAGAGCAGGCCGGGCACGAAGAGCAGGGTCCACGGCAGAAGGAAGACGGGTGCGTAGAGAAAGTAGAAGTAGAAGGGCTGCCAGTGGCTCGCCTCCTCGCCCATTCGTTGGGCCGTCTGCTGGAAGAGGAGGTCCTGCGTATAGGCCGCTCCCGCCTGGAGGCAGGCGGGGACGACCCACGCCGCGACGAGGGCGAGGCAGAGCGCCGCGCCGGCTGCGTGCCACCAGCCGCCCTTGTGCACCTCGCGGCGCCGAGCGTAGCCGTAGGCCAGGGGCACGAGCACGGCCACGGCGAGGCCGGGCGGCCCCTTCGTGAGCACGGCCAGCGCGGCGGCGGCATAGGCCGCGAGCCACCAGCGCCCGCGCCCGGGGCCGCCTTCGAAGGCGCGCACGGCGCACGCGACCGCCGCCGTGGTAAAAAACGTGAGCAGGGGGTCCAGCACGCCGAACTTGCAGATGAAACCGAAGAGCAGCGTCGTGAGCGTGACGAGGCCGGCCAGGAGGCCGGTCTCGGGCGCATGGAGCCGCCGGCCCAGGGCGTAGACGAGCAGGGCGGTGGCCGTGGCGGCGAGCAGCGAGACCATCCGGCCCGAGTTGAGCCCGTAACCCAGGCGCCAGAAGGTTGAGCCGAGCCAGTAGAAGACCGGCGGCTTGTCCGAGTACGGCTCGCCGTTGAGGTGCGGCACCAGGTAGTTGCCCAGCACCACCATCTCGCGGGCCACCTCGGTGGCCCGAGGCTCGTCAGGATTCCACGGGTCGCGGGTCAACAGCGATGGCGCGAACAAGAGCGCGCTGGCGGCCAGCAGGATCGCCACTGCCGGACCCGTTCGCCTCAGGACCACGTGCCTGCACTCCTGACTGCCGCGCCGCGAGCCGCTGCAATCACCATACCTCTAACCATCATACTAACATGCCGCTCTAGCGCAAGACCGGGGAAAGGGTGTGGGCCGGAATTGTAGGTGGCGGCGGGAGCTCCGAAGGAGCGAAATGGGATAGCCCAGGGCAACGCCCTGGGAACAAGACCGCCCCGCGGCAGCCCTGACAGGGCGGAATCGAGAGCTTCTATCTCGCCCCTTCAGGGCTGGACCCGTGGATCCCGCTGAACCCAGGGCGTTGCCCTGGGCTATCCCATGCGAGCCCTTCAGGCTCCAGAGACCATCACCCTGCCTACAATTCCGGCCCAGACCCCCGGGGAAATCGACCCTTGACAGAGCGGACCAGGCAGAGTATAATGAGGCAAGACTCATTAGATGAGCATATCCTCATCTCATGAAGTACGCCTCTGGTGATGAGGTGCCGAACATGGGAGCCGACGATTCGACGCAGGGGCTGAAGCGTAAGGAACGCGAGCGGCTGGCCCATCGCCAGGAGATTCTGGCGGCCGCGGAACGGGTCTTCGCGCGCAACGGTTACCGCGGCGCCACGGTCGAGCAGATTGCCCAGGAGGCCGAATTCGCCGTCGGCACGCTCTACAACTACTTCCCCAAGGGCAAGGAAGAGCTGTATGAGGAGGTGCTGGCCGGGCTGATCGAGGCGTCGCTGGCAACCTTCCGCGACACCGTGCTGAGCCAGGCCGACCCGGTGGCGGCGGTTGAGGCGCTCATCGAGTTTCGCGTGCGGATCCTCGACGAGCACAAGGGCTTTGCGCGCGTGGTGTTCCAGACGCCGCTGGCCGAGCAGAGCGACGCCTCGCTCGCCCTGCCGCAGCGGTGCCTGGCGCTCATCCAGGACGCCAAGGCGGCGTTCACCCGGGTGCTTGAGCGCGGGATCGTCGCCGGCGTGTTCGTGGACGTGGGGGCGGCCAACCTCGAGCTTTGCCTCCAGGGCATCCTGAACGCCTTCATCGCCAGGTGGCTGATTCACGAGACGCAAGAGCCCGTGGCTCAAAGGGTTGCGGCACTGCGGGCGATTGTGCTTCGCCTGCTTCTGGCCCGAGGGACTGATGGAGAACGACCTTGACGGCCATGTCGCGTGTACGCCTGCTGGCCCTGGCCTTGTCGGCCCTAGCCGTTGCGGCAGGCGGGTGCATGAACCTCAAACGCTTCCGGGCCGACGTGGCGGCCAGCCGCGAGGCGGCCCTCCAGGCCTGGCAGCAATCGCTGGCCGGGCACGACGACCCCTCGCGCCCCACGATTCGGGGCGACCTGTCGCTCGAGGCGGCCCAGATTCTCGCGATGGGCAACAGCAAGCAGCTCCTGGCCACGCTCCAGGAGAAGGAGATCGCGGCTGGCGCCCTCACGGAGGCCTGGTCCGCGCTGTACCCCACCGCGGCGCTCACGGGCACTTACACGCGGGTGGACCAGGTGTCGAGCTTCTCAGCCGGGCCGCAGACCATCACGATCGGCAGCCTCGACAACTACTCGTTCGCTCTGGCCCTCCGGCAGCCCGTCTTCCAGGGCGGCGCGATTCGGGCCGGCATCCGAGCCGCCAAGATCGCCACCCTCGTCGCCGACGAGCAGGTCCGCACCATCGTCCAGGCGGTCCTCTTCCAGACGCGCAAGGCCTACTACGACGTGCTGCTGGCCGTCGAACTGGTCAAGGTGAGCGAGCTGGACCTCGATCTCGCAAAGCGGCACCTGGACGACGTTGAGAAGCGCTTCAAGGCCGGCACCGCCAAGGAGTACGACGTGCTGCGCGCGCGGGTGGAGATCAGCAACATCGAGGCCGAGCTGATCGAGCGCCAGAACACCGAACGGCGGGGCCGGGCGCAACTGCTGCGCATCCTGGGGGTGGCGCAAGGCAGCCAGGTGACCCTCACGGGGAAGCTGGTGCACGAGGCGATCAGCCCCGAGCTCGAGGCGGCCGTGGGCAAGGCGTTCCGCCAGCGGCCCGAGCTGTTCCTCGCCGAGTTCGCCGTGCGCCTCCAGCATCAGCTCGTGCGTGTGGCCCGCGCCGGCTGGTTTCCCATGCTGAGCGTGTTCTTCACGGAGACGTACGCCAAGCCCGACCCGCACTCGATGACGAACATCCAGTGGAACGACGCCTGGACGGCCGGGACGAGCCTGGCGTGGACCCTGTTTGATGGCTTCAGGACCTCGGCCCGTGTGCGGCAGGAGCGCGCGCGGCTGCGCCAACGGGAGATCGCCTTGCTGGACGCCGAGGAGCAGGTGCTGCTCGAGGTGCAGGAGGCCCTCCTGAGCGTCGAGGACGCGGAGAAACTGGTCGTGTCGCAGTCGGCCAACATCGAGCGGGCGCGCGAGGGGTTGCGGCTGGCCGAGGTGGGCTACCGCGCGGGCGCGACCACCGAGGTGGAGGTGCTGGACGCGCGCCAGGCGCTCTCGAAGGCTCAGGCCCTCTACTACCAGGCGCTGTACGCTCACATGATGACTCGCCTCATGCTCGAGAAGGCGACCGGCGACCTCGAGTCGCGCGGAAAGGAAGCAGGCAGATGAAATCCGCGATGAAGGCTCTCAAGCTGCTGGCGTGGCTCGCCGTCGTCGGCGGCCTGGGCTACTGGGCCGCGGTGCGCGGCTACGCCCGCTACCAGGAGAAGATGGGGCAGGCGAAGGCGCCCGCCGACAAGGGGCCCTCCGGGCCGGTCCACACGACCGGCGTGAAGGCGCGGGCGCGCGACCTGCGCCGCGTGGCCATGCTCACGGGCACCGTGAAGCCGATGGCGGAGGTGCGCGTGATGTCGAAGGTCAGCGGCCGCCTCGACGCCCTGCGCCTGCCCGACGGCACGCCGATCGAGCTGGGCACCGTGATCGAGAGGAAAGACACCCCCATTGCCGTGATTGACCACGATGCCTACGTGGCGCAGGAGAAGCAGGCCGAGGCGACCGTGAAGGCGCTGGAGGCCGAGCTGGTGCGGGTGAACGCCAAAGCCCGTCCCGAGGAGCTCGCCATTGCGGAGGCCAACGTCAAGGCCGCGCAGGCCGCCCTCGAGAGCGCCCGGGCCGCCGTCGAGGGGGCCCGGGCCGCCGTCGCCCAGGCCCTCGCCATGCTCAGGAACGCCACCAGCGAGGTCGAGCGCATCCGGAGGCTCTTCGAGGAGAAGGTCGCCACGCAGCAGCAGCTCGACTCGGCGGAGGCCCAGTTCGCCGTTGCGCGCGAGCGGCATCAGGCCGAGCAGCAGCAGGTGCGCAGCGCCGAGCAACGGGTGCTGAGCGCCGAACAGCAGCTCCGGGCCGCGCAGGAGCAGCTCGCGCTCACCGAAAAGGGCGCCCGGCAGGAGGACCGCGAGGCCGTGGCGGCCAAGATCGAGCCCGCCAGGGCCGCCCTCGAACTCGCGCGGATCAACGTCAAGGAATCCACCATCCGGGCGCCCATCGCGGGCGTGGTGGCGGCCAAACACCTCGACGAAGGGAACATGGTCTCGCCGGTCACCCCCATCGTGACCCTGATGGATGTGGCCACCGTGAAGGTGGTCGTGGGCGTGGCCGAACGCGACCTGACGTTCGTGCGCGCGGGCGCGACCAAGGCGACCGTGACCGTGGACGCCTACGGCGGCGAGACCTTCGAGGGCACGGTGCAGAAGGTCAGCCCGGTCGTGGACGAGCGCACGCGCACCGTGGAGATCGAAGTCCACATTGCCAACGCCGACCGCCGGCTCAAGCCGGGCATGTTCACCCGCGTCGGGCTGCTCCTCGAGGAGCGCAAGGGGGCGACCACCATTCCCGACTATGCCATGCTGTGGGAGGACGAGAAGCCGTTCGCCGTGGTCGCCGAGGGCGGCAAGGCGCACCGCCGCGCCCTCAAGCTGGGCCTGGCGGAGGGCGCCATGGTGGAGGTGCTTGAAGGCGTGAGGCCCGGCGAAACGGTGCTCACGCGCGGCCACCACGGGCTCGAGGACGGCGCCCCTGTCACCGTGGAGGAGGAGGCGAAGTGAGCCGAAGCGAATCCCGATGGTCGCGCTTTCGCGCGAAAGCGCGACAATCGGCACAGGACGCCACGCCATGAAGCTCCCCGAGTTCTCGGTCCGCAATCCCGTCACCACGATGATGATCTTCTTCGCCATCCTGGTGATCGGCGCGTTCTGCCTCACGCAGCTCCCCATTGACCTCATGCCCGAGATGGAGCTGCCGGCCATCACCGTGCTCACCACGTATCCGGGCGCCGCGGCCGAGGACGTGGAAACCAAGGTCACCAAGCTCCTCGAAGACCGCATCTCGACCACCCCCGAGCTCAAGCACATCGTCTCGACCTCCAAGGAAGAGGTCTCGGTGATCCGCCTCATCTTCGAGTGGGGCACCGACCTCGACTCCCGTGCGAACGAGGTCCGCGACCGCATCGGCTTCGCCAAGATTCTGCTGCCCGACGACGTCGAGGACCCCCTGATCCTGAAGCTGGACATCGCGAACTTCCCGATCATGTTCTTCGGCGTGCTGGCCCGCGAGAGCTACGCGGACCTCTACAAGCTGATCGAGGACGAGATCGTGGACCCCCTGAAGCGCCTGCCCGGCGTCGGCGCCGTGGTCATCCGGGGTTCCACCAACCGCCAGGTGAACATCCAGTTCGACCGCCAACGCCTGGCCAGCTACGGGCTGACGCCGCAGGACGTCGTGCGCGCGGTGAACCTCGAGAACCAGACCATCCCCGGGGGCAACGTGAAGCAGGGCCTCACCGACTACCTGATCCGCGTGCCCGGCGAGTTCAAGGACGTGGAGCCGATGAAGCGCATCGTGCTCAAGGCCACGAACGGCTCCGTGGTGCGCCTGGGCGACGTGGCGACCGTCGAGTGGGGCTTCAAGGAGGAGACCCAGCAGGTGCGCGTCAACGGCCAGCGCGGCCTGCTCTTCATGGTCCAGAAGCAGTCGGGCGCCAACACCGTGAAGGTCGCGCGCTCGGTCAACGCGCGCATCCCCGAGCTCCAGAAGCGCCTGCCCGCCGACGTGAAGATCAGCCTGCTGATGGACTCGTCGGCCGACATCGAGCGGTCCATCACCGACCTGAAGGACGCGCTGCTGATCGGCGGCGGGCTCACGATCGCGGCCGTGCTGGTGTTCCTGCGCAGTGTGAGCGGCACCTTTGTGATCACCCTCAGCATGCCGTTCTCGCTCATCCTCACCTTCATCCTGGCCTTCTTCTTCGGCTACACGATCAACATGATGACGCTCTTCGGCATGATCATCGCCGTGGGCATGGTGGTGGACAACGCGATCGTGATCCTGGAGAACGTCACGCGCCACCGCGAGGAAGGCGAAGAGGCGCGCGAGGCCGCCATCTACGGCGCCTCCGAGGTGGCTATGCCCATCGTGGCCTCCACCATCACCACGCTGTGCATCTTCTTCCCCATCATCTTCGTCAAGGGCGTGACGCGCATCTTCTTCACCGAGTTCGCGGCCATCGTGGCCATCGTGCTGCTGGGCTCGCTGTTCTCGGCGCTCACGCTCACGCCCATGCTGGCCTCGAAGTTCCTGCGCAAGGGCGTGCGCGGCGAGCGGCCCGGCCTGGGGTTCCGGCTGTTCGAGAGCGGCTTCAACATCCTCCAGGCCTGGTACGACACGGCTCTGGCCTGGTCGCTGCGCCACCGCGCCCTCGTCATCCTCGCCGCCGTGGCCATGCTGGCCGGCAGCGTGTTCCTCGTGCCCCTGATCGGCTCGGAGTTCGTGCCCGAGGAGGACCGCGCCCAGCTCCGCGGCATCGTGCACATGCCCGTGGGCACGCGCGTCGAAGAGACCGCTCGCATCATGCGGGCCATGGAACAGATCGTGCTCGAGGAGGTGGCGCCCCAGGAGCGCCAGATGACCTACTGGCGCTGCGGCCAGAGCGAGGAGGGCGTGCAGAGCGTCTTCGGCGAGGAGGGCTCGCACATCGGCGAGTTCGGCGCCAGCCTGGTGCCCATCAATCGGCGGCAACGGTCCGTCAAGGAGATCGCCCAGGCCGTGCGCCGCCGCATCGAGGCCGTCAAGAACACCCTCGGCATCTACAAGTACCGCCTCGACACCGGCGACTGGATGTCGCAGCTCATCATGGGGGGCGGCATGCCGCTGAGCGTCGAGATTCTCGGCGACGACCTGGCGGTCACCGACGCCCTGGCCGCGCAGGTCAAGGCCATCGCGGCCGAGGTGCCGGGGATCGTGGATGTGAGCATCTCGCGCCTGAAGGGCAAGCCCGAGTTCCAGGTGACGGTGGACCGCGACCGGGCGTCGGCCCTGGGCCTCAACGTGTACGACATCGCCGACACGATCCGCGCCTCCTTCTACGGGCGCGTGGCCAGCAAGTACCGCATCGCGGGCGACGAGTACGACATCTTCGTGCGGCTCATGGAGAAGGACCGCGGCACGTTCGAGGACATCGCCCTCACGCCCGTGCGCCTGCCGGGCGGGGGCCTGGTGCAGGTGGGCAACCTGGCCACGGTGCACCTCGAGCGCGGCCCGGTGGAGATCGAGCGCAAGGACCAGAGCCGCCTCGTGACCGTGGGCGGGAACTTCCAGGGCCGCTCGGCCGGCGAGGCCGTGGCCGACCTCGAGAAGAGGCTCGCCTCGCTGAACGTGCCCCAGGGCGTCGAGATCCGGTTCGCCGGCCAGGCGGAGGAGCAGCGCGAGAGCTTCTTCTGGCTCACCCTGGCCCTCGTCATCGGCATCCTGCTCGTCTACATGGTCATGGCCTCGCAGTTCGAGTCGCTGCTCGACCCCTTCGTCATCATGTTCTCGGTGCCGTTCGCCTTCGTCGGGGTGATCTGGGGCATCTTCCTGGCGGGGCACAACCTGAGCATCATCGTCTTCATCGGCCTGCTGCTGCTCGTGGGCGTGGTGGTGAACAACGCGATCGTGCTGGTGGACTATGCGAACCTGCTGCGCGCCCGCGGGCACGAGCTGTTCGACGCGATTCGCCTGGCCGGCCGCACGCGGCTGCGCCCCGTGCTGATGACCGCCGTCACCACCATCGTGGCCCTGATCCCGATGGCGTTCGGGGGAGGGCAGGGCGCCGAGATCTGGAACCCGCTGGGCATGACCGTGTTCGCGGGGCTCACGGTCTCCACCGTGCTCACGCTCATCTTCGTGCCGATCCTCTACACCATCTTCGAGCGCCGCGGCCACGCGCGCCGCGAGGAGGGCGCATGAGAGACGGTTGGATGAATGGATGAGTGGATGATTGGATGGGGGAAGGGCCGCTTCTTCTCCGGCACTCACTCGCCCATCCTTACATCCCCTGACCCTTCAGGAGCCCGCCCGTGAAACTCATCTTCATCGCCTACGACGAGGCGCACGACCGGCAGGTCTTGCAGGTGCTCCACGACGCCGGGGTGGAGAGCTACACGCGGTGGCTCGAGGTGCAGGGCCGCGGCAGGTCGGGCGGGCCGCACCTGGGCACGCCCGTGTGGCCCAAGCGCAACCACGCCCTCGTCGTCGCCGTCGAGGATGAGCAAGCCGCCCGGATTGTGGAGGCGATCCGCTCCCTGCGCCAGACCCTCACCCTGAAGGGCCTCAAGGCCTTCGTGCTGCCCCTGGAAGAGGCCACCTGAGCGGCGCGCGGCCTCAGAGCCCGCGGTCGTGCAGCAGCGCCATGGCCTCGGCTCGGGTGGCGGCGTTCTCGCGGAAGAGCCCGCGCACCACCGAGGTCACGGTGCGCGAGCCGGGCGCGCGCACGCCGCGCATGGTCATGCACAGGTGTTCCGCCTCGATCACCACGAGCACGCCCTTGGGCTTGAGGGCCCGGACGAGCGAGTCGGCCACCTGGGCCGTGAGGCGCTCCTGGAGCTGGAGGCGCCGGGCATGCACCTCCACGATGCGGGCCAGCTTGCTGATGCCGCACAGGCGCTTGCCGTCGGGCAGGTAGGCCACGTGGGCCTTGCCGAAAAACGGCAGCAGGTGGTGCTCGCAGGTGGAGTAGAAGGGGATGTCGCGCACCAGCACGATCTCGTCGTGGTGCTCCGCGTGGAAGTGACGGAAGATCGCCTTGGGGTCGGCCGTGTAGCCTGCGAAGACCTCCGCGCACATGGCCGCCACGCGCTCGGGCGTGCGGCGCAGGCCGGGGCGGTCGGGGTCGTCGCCGATGCCCTCGAGGTACAGGCGAATCGCTTGCTTGATCTTCTCGCTGTCCATACCGGTCCTCGACTGCTGGGAGGCGGTGATTCGCGACGCGTAAGGCGTGAGGCGTGACGGCAGAAGACGGGCCGCGGGTTCCTCCTGGTCACGCGCCGGGGTTGGTCCTCGCCTCGAGTATCAGGTCCTTCATTTCCCGCACGGCTTCTCGCATGCCGAGGAACAGGGCGCGGCCGACGATGCTGTGGCCGATGTAGAGGCCGGTGATCTGCGGGATCCGCGCGACGGGCTGGACATTGCGGACGTTGAGGCCGTGGCCCGCGTGGACGCCGAGGCCGAGCGCCGCGGCGGCGGCGGCGCCCTCGGCGAGGCGCCGGAGCTGGGGGGCGCGCTCCGCGGCGGTGCGGCCGTGGGCGTACTCGCCCGTGTGCAGCTCGACGAAGTCGGCCTCCAGGCGCTTCGCGAGCCGGATCTGCGCCGCGTCGGGATCAATGAAGAAGCTGACCCGGATGCCCGCCTTGCGGAAGCGCGCGACCGCGCGGCGAAGGGCCGCCTGGCGGCGGCGCAGGTCGAGCCCGCCCTCGGTGGTGATCTCCTCGCGGCGCTCGGGCACGAGCGTCACGAGGTCGGGCCTCACCTCCAGGGCGAGGCGGACGATCGGCTCGGTGCAGGCCATCTCGAGGTTGAACTCGCCGCGCACGGTCTCGCGCAGGAGCCGCACGTCGCGGTCCTGCGCGTGGCGGCGGTCCTCGCGCAGGTGCACGGTGATGCCGTCGGCGCCGCCCAGCTCGGCCAGCACGGCGGCCGCCACGGGGTCGGGCTCGGCGATGCGGCGGGCCTGCCGCACGGTGGCCACGTGGTCAATGTTCACGCTCAGCTCGATCATGGTCGCACGCCTCATTGCTTCTGGCCCGGGGCCTCGACGCCGCGCTCGGGCGGCGGAAAGTCAATCTTGATCGAGATCGGCTTCGTGTCGGGCGCCAGGCGCACCTGGGAGTCGCGGATGTGGAACTCGACGTTGCGGAGCGTGGGCCGCAGGTCGGCCGCGCCCGTGAGGTCGAGCAGCACGAAGGCCGTCACGTCGTCGGCCCCGAAGTGCTCCATGCGCGAGCGCGGCCCCACGAAGGCCACCGGGCCGACCGTGCGCGGCGAGGTCTCGATCCGCACGTTGAGCGCCACCTCGGGCCGCACGAGCACGTGCACGGGGAGGCCCGTGAGCGTCTTCTCCTCGCGCCGCTCGGCCACCGCGATCACCACGTCCACGAGCTGCTGCGAGGGCTCGATCCGCACGCCGCGGAACGGCTCCGCGTCCACGGTCTCGACCAGGCGCACGGTGCGGCGCAGCCGCTCGCGCAGGCCGGTGACGGCCACGGGCATGGTGTCCACGGCCTTGAGCTCCTTGAGCACGGTTTCCGGCCCGCGGACCGTCACCTTGTCGGGCACGACGGTGACCTCGCTGACCTCGTAGTCCTCGGCCGGCACGCCTTCGCGCACGGGCCTGACGGGCAGGGTGCGGGTGCCGACGCGGTCGAGGGTGAGGGGGATGGCTCGGGGCCGGACCTCGAGGAGTTCGACCTCGCGGGCGAGGGGCGCCGAGAGCCCGGCGGGGGTGAGCTGGCGGATGTTCTCGCGCCGGAGGAACACGGTCGTCACCTCGGTGCCGCGCGCGGGGGCCTGGGCGCCCTCGAGGCTCACCTCGGCCACGAGGCTGGGCGCGTCAATCTCGCGCACGACCTGGCGCGGACCGCTGAGGCGGACGGCGACCTCGCGCACCTCCTCCTTGACGACGGCCACGGTGCCGGGCACCACGGTGAGCCGCACCGGCACGCGCTCGATCGTCTTCTCCTCCGGCGTCGCCACGACGTCCAGCACCACGTCCACGCTCTCCGGCTCGGTGGCGATGGGCGCCGTTTGGAACTCGGGGTTCACCACCTGGCGCTGGAGCGCCACGCGGCGCTGGAGGCGCTCGCGCAAGCCGTCCACGCGGATCGGCTCGGTGCGAATCGTGCTCAGGCGCTGGAGGAGGCGGAAGGCGCCGCGCACTTTGACCTTGGGCGGCTGCACGGTCTTCTTCAGGGTGAGGCCGGCGCCTGGCTCGCCCTCGGTGACGACCTCGACGTCGAGGAGCACCTCGCGCACGCGGTCGAGGGTGAGCTCGGCCACGTCCGGCTCGGCCCGCACGAGCACGAGTCCGGCCGGCAGCCGCTCGGCGGTCTCGGCGTCGCGGCCCGAGCGCACGTGGTGCGTGGCCAGGGGCACGCGGAGCTGGAGCTCGCCGCCGCTCAGTTCCTGGGCCTTGAGGTCCACCACCACGAACAGCTCGTCGGTCTTCAACGTATCCAGGTCGCGGCGCGGGCCGCGGAGCACCAGGTTCACCGTCCGCGTCACCAGGGGGCCCAGGGCGACGTCCTGCGGCGGGTTGATGGCGCGGACGACGACGCCGACGAAGCGGCGCTCGTCAATGCCCGCGGTGATGCCGTAGTACCAGGTCGCGGCCGCGAGCAGGAGCGCGGCGAGCTTGAGGTCGAGGTGCCGCAGCAGGGCTCGAAAGAGGGACCGCATGCGGGCCGCGCCTCCTTCAGGTGGTGGCCGGGGCCAGGATGCCCCGCAGAATCGTCCGCAGGTTCTCGGGGTCCAGGCCCCGCGACAGTTTGCCCTTGATCGCCAGCGAGATGCTGCCGGTCTCCTCGGAGACAACGATGGCGATCGCGTCGCTGTCCTCGGTGACGCCGATGGCGGCGCGGTGCCGGGTGCCGAAGCCGCTGCCCGCTTCCACGTTCTCGGTGAGCGGGAAGAGGCAGCCGGCGGCCACGATCCGGTCGCCCTGGATGATCACCGCGCCGTCGTGCAGCGGTGTGTTCGGGTTGAAGATGGTGACCAGCAGGGCCGACGTGACGTCGGCATCGAGGCGCACGCCGCCCTCCATGTAGCTGCGGAGGCTCACGTCGCGCTCGATGGCGATGAGGGCGCCCACCTGGTCGCGGCTCAGGGTGGCGGCGGCCTCCACCACGTGGTCGGTCACCTCCTTCTCCGCGCGCGCGAGGAACCCGAAGAGCGGGGCCTGGCCCAGGCGCACCAGCGCGCGGCGCAGCTCGGGCTGGAAGATCACCAGCAGGGCGAAGCCGAACAGCGCCACCACCTCGGTGGCGATGCCGCCGATCACCTGGAGGTTCAGGAAGCGGGCCAGGAAGAGCACGCCGAGGAGGCCCACGACCACCACCAGGCCCAGCCCCTTGAGAATGCCCGCCCCGCGGCTGCCGCGCACGAAGCGCAGCATGACGTAGTACATCAGCGCCAGCAGCACGATCTCGATGCCGGCGCGCCACGTCAGGTATTGCAGCGGATTCATGGCGACCCACCTCGATGGCGCTCTCGCGGCGATTATAGCACATCTCCTTACTCGTTCAAACCTCTCTGTGCCCGCCGGGGATGGGAACAAGAAGGGTGAGCGCTGGGGGTCTTACCCTCCCGAACGTGTCGGAACGTTCGGGAGGGTGTGGCTCGCGGGTCGGTCACAGGCGCGGAATCTGCCCCTGGCGAAGGCGAGAGTCCCCATCGCCACCGGCTCGTCCGCCGGGTCGCCGCCGAGTGCCGCTTGCGCCCCAGCCGCTCCCCGACTACCATAGAGGCAGGGGGCGGCCCCAGGAGGCCGACACCCAGGCACATCTCCGGCGCGCGACGCGCCGGCTCCCCAGGTGCGGCCGGAACCTCCCCGAGGCACGCAGGTTATGAAGGTTCAAGCCATCGCTCTCCTCTCCGGCGGGCTGGATAGCTCGCTCGCCATCCGCCTGATGCTCGACCAGGGCGTCGAGGTGGAGGCCCTCCACTTCGTCTCGATCTTCAACGCCACGGCGCCCGAGACGCCGTCGCTGCTGCGGCCGCTGCGGGTGGCCCGCCAGCTCGGGGTGCCGCTCAGGCCCCTCCGCTTCACGGCCGAGCAGCTCGCCATCCTCCGCGACCCGGCCCACGGCTTCGGCTCGCAGATGAACCCGTGCATTGACTGCCACATGGCCATGCTGCGCCTGGCCGCTGAACGGATGCGGGAGACGGGCGCCCAGTTCATCGTCACCGGCGAGGTGGTGGGCCAGAGGCCCATGTCGCAGCGCAGCTTCGTCCTCCACCGCATCAGCGAGGAGACGGGCCTCGGCGGCCTCATCTTGCGCCCCCTCTCGGCCAAGCTCCTGCCGCCCACGATCCCCGAGGAGAAGGGCTGGGTGGACCGCGAGCGGCTGCTCGACCTCCACGGCCGCTCGCGCAAGCCGCAGCTCGAGCTGGCCCGCCGCTACGGCCTCACCGAGCACGGCTCGCCCGCCGGCGGCTGCCTGCTGACCGACCCCGGCTTCGCCGCGCGCCTCCGCGACTACTTCGAGCACCTGGGCGGGGCCGAGCCCGACCTCGGCGACCTGCACCTCCTCAAGTACGGCCGCCACTTCCGCCTCGACGCCGCCACCCGCCTCGTCATCGGCCGCGTCCACCGCGAGAACGTCACGCTCTTCACCTTCTCGCGGCCCACCGACCTGTTGCTGACGACCCGCGACGCCCCCGGCCCGACGGCCCTGCTCCGCGGCAATCAGGCCGCCGAGCACCTCCGCACCGCCGCGGCCCTCACCGCCCGGTACTCGAAGCTCCGCGGCGAGCCCCTGGTCGCCATCGAGGTGCGCCCGGGCCGCAGAGGCCCCGAGCAGCCCGTCCGCGTGGTGGAAGTCGCCCCGGCCTCGGAGGCCGGCGGCGGCCCCCTGCGCATTGGGTGACGGGGCCGGCCTCGCCCGCCGAAAATCAGGTTTGAACGCCGGCACCCTCTTTGATAAGGTATAGGAAGCGGCTTGGTTCCAGAGGCGGCGAGCACGCAACCTGATGTCCCGCTTCCTGCACGTCATCCCGACCCTGTTGCTGCTGGCGCCCCCGCTGCTCGGCGGCTCCGTGCCGCTCGTGGGCGTGGAGTGCGAGCTGGCCTCGCGCCTGCGCGGCCCGGCGCGCCTGCACCGCGACAGCGGCGCCTCGCAGGGCCAGTGCCTCGAGCTGGTGGGCGAACGCGCGGCGGCCCTGCTCAAGGTGCGCGCACCGGCCACCGGGCGTTACACCGTGTGGGCCCGCGCCCGCGCCGTCGGGGGCGAGCCCGTCGCCGTCTCCGCACGGGATGACGGCCAACGGCTCAATGCCGCCGTTCCGGACGATGCCTGGCAGTGGGTGAACCTGGGCACGATGGCGTTGGCGCGCGGCACGCGCGAGCTGCATCTCACCGCCACCGGCGCCCTGCGGCTCGACCAGCTCGCCCTGGCCGGCAGCGCCGACTACACGCCCGAGGGCGCCCTCGATACGGCCGGCGCGTCCGAGGCGTCGCTCCGCGAAATCTACTTCTCCGACGACTTCATGCGCACCGCCCGCGAGGCCGGCGTGTGGCAGACGGCCAGCGGCAAGTGGGCCGTCACCGAGCTGCGCAAGCGCGAGCGCTTCGACGCCACCCGCAGCGCCAACGCCTTCTCGTTCCTCGGCCAGGGCACCGAGGCGGCCCCGGCCCTTGCCGTGACCGGCTATCCCTCCTGGCGCAACTACAGCATCGAGAGCGCCGTCCGCTCCCTCGGCGGCCAGGCCTTCGGCCTCGTCATCCTGCGCCAGGACGACGCCAACTACTACCTCCTCCGCTGCGACCCGCGCGCCGGCGTCATCGAGCTGCTGCGCTGCCTCGACGGCGTCACCGACCGCCTCGACGCCTGCCAGGGCCAGCTCCGCACCGACGACTGGTTCCTCTTCCGCCTCGAGGCCTGCCACGGCGAACTCTCGGCCAGCATTGACGGCCACCCGCTGCTCCGCGCCACCGACCACACGTTCCTCGAGGGCCTGCCCGGCCTCTGGTGCGCCGACCCCACGGGCGCCTACTTCGACGACGTGCTCGTCCGCAGCCTCGACCTGCGCGTCGAGCGCTTCGAGAGCCCGGCCCTCGACGGCTGGGACGCGGCGGGCGACTGGGCCCCCACCCGCGGCGGCGTGCGCGGCGCCGGCACGCTCCTCCAGCGCGACGCCTGGGGCGACTTCGAGCTCGAAACCACCCTCCACCCCTCGAACGGCGAGGCCGGCCTGCTCTTCGACTGGCGCGGCGAGGGCCACTACGCCGCCGCCGTCTTCGCCGCCGGGAAGCTCGAGGTCCGCGAAGTGCGCGACGGCCGGGCGACCACCCTCGCCTCCGCCCCGCTGCCCCGGAACGGCGGCCCGCGGCCCCACCGCATCCTGCTTACACAGCAGCGCGGCCGCGTGAGCATCGCCCTCGACGGCGCCGCCGCCCTCTCGACGCTGCGGCCACAGGCCGGCGCCGGGCGGGTGGGCCTCTTCGCGGGGGCGCCCGCGCGCTTCGGGGCCGTGCGTCTCGCGCGCGCCCAACGCGCGGTCCCCGTGCGCGTCCACAACCGCATCTTCGCCGGCGAGGACACGATGGAGGCCTGGGCCTCCGCCGCCAGCGACTGGCAGCTCGCCGCCCCCGCCGCCGCCCGCACCCTCGCCTGGCACGAGATCGAGCACTGGGGCGATTGCACCGTGCGCTGCGACCTCGGCCAGCCGCCCAGCCTGCCCGGCAAGCTGGGCCTCGTCGTGCGCGCCGACGGGCAGCAGCCCGAGACCGGCTACCAGCTCGTCGTCGAGCCCCAGGCCGGCGGCCCGCACAAGCTCACGCTCCTCCGCGCCGCGCAGCCGGTGGGGCAGGGCACTGCTCCCGCCGGCGCCCGGGCCATCGAACTGCGCTGGATCGCCGACTGCGCCGCCGCCTTCGCCGACGACGCCCTGGTCCTCTGGCACCGCGACCCCGCGCCCCTGCCCGGCCGCCGCGCCGCCCTCTGGGCCGAAGGCTGGCGGCCCGCCCTCGAACAGTGCGCGGTCCACAGCGAACGCGTGCTCGACGATTACTTCGAGACGGCCCCCGTCGCCTGGCGCGTCGCCAGCGGCACCTGGGAGATGCAGAACCGCTGGACCTGTTCGCCCCAATGGTCGTGGATGGGCGGCAGCTCGCCCGACGCCGCCGTGCTGTGGAACAAGCAGCGCTTCCGCGGCGACCTCACCGTGCACTTCTTCGCCGCCTTCCAGATGATCAAGCGCGACAGCCGCATCTACCGCCCGGGCGACCTCAACGTCTCGCTGTGCGCCGACGGCCAGAACCCCGCCTCCGGCTACTCCTTCATCTACGGCGGCTGGAACAACACCGCCACCGCCCTCCTGCGCCGCGGCCAGATCGTCGCCTCCACCACCAAGCTGGCCCTGCGGCCTCCCACGCTCCTCGACAGCACGCCCGAAACCAACAGCCTCCACCGCAAGTGGTGGCACATCGCCATCGAAAAGCACGGGCCCACGATCGCCTGCTTCGTGGACGACGCGCTCGTGCTCGAATACACCGACCCCGAGCCCCTCGACGCCGGCAGCGTGTGCCTGTGGACCCACGACAACTCGGTGATGATCGCCCGCACCTGGATCGCCTACCAGGACACCCTCGGCGCGGAGGACCCGCTCCGCCCGCGGATCGCCGCCCCCATCCCCGCGCTGCCCCCGCCGCCCGAGATCGCCGCCGCGCACAAAGCCCTCCTGCACGACTTCGAGGACGGCGCGGCCAGGTGGGCCGGCACGCCCGGCAGCTCCGCCACCCGCCTCGAAGCCCGCGACGACGGCTACGCCCTCGCCGTGACCAACCCGCGCTCCGGCGGCCCCTTCGAGCTCAAGATGCCTCTCGGCCCCTTCGACGCCATGGCCTACGCCCGCCTCACCTTCGATTATCGCTTCCCGCCCGAGGCCAAGGTGAACCTCCACCTCAAGATGAACGGCCGCCGCCACGCCGTCCTCCTCACCAACCCCGAGGCCCGCCCCGCCGGCGTGCCCATCCTGGGCGCGGCCCCCCTCCAGGCCGACGACGCCTGGCACACCGCCGACGTGGACCTGCGCGCCCTGCTCCTCCGCTGCTACCCCGCCGCCGCCGCGCTGCCCGTGGACGAGGTCGCCCTCAGCACCCTCGACAAGGCCAACTACCTCACCGCCGGCATCGGCGGAAACCCCGCCGGCGTCACCTACCGCCTCGACAACGTGCGCCTCTGGGCCCCCGGCCCGCCCGACGTCCGCTTCACCTGGGCGCCCGAGACCGAGGCCAGCGTCGTCCTCGACCGCAGCCCCGCCACCCTTCCCGCCGACGACAAGACCCTCAAGGGCGGCGTGTTCGAGCAGACCGGGCTGGCCGACGGCCTCTGGTTCTTCCACCTGCGGGCGAGGGCCGCCGACGGCGGCTGGTCGCGCGTCGCCCATCTGCCCATCCTCGTGGACACCGCGGCCCCCACCGTCGTCGCCTCCAACCCCGCGCCCGGCGCCCGCTCCTCCGCCAGCGTCGTGGGCATTGACCTCGCCGACGAGAGCGGCATCGACCCCAAGACCCTGCGCCTCACGCTCTTCGACCAGGACCAGCCCGTGCAGATCGTGCCGTCCGACCCCGCCGCCTCGTTCACCCCCGGCCCCGCCACCTACGACCCCGTGGCGAAGCACGTGGCCCTCGACCTCTCGCGCCTGCCGCTCGCCTTCGAGGACGGCCAGGAGATCAAGCTCACGCTCGCCGCCGCCGACTTCGCCGGCCACGCCATGGCCCCCTACGCTCTCACCTGGCACTACGACCGCAGCGGCGACAAGGAGCCCCCGCGCCTCACGCGCCTCGACGCCTCCCACCCCTGCCTGTGCGACGACGACTTCGAGACCGGCCTCGGCCAGTGGGCCGCCACCCCCGAATACTCGCTCATCGAGCGCGACGCCTCCACCGCCGCCTCGGGCCGTTACTCGCTCCGCATCTACAACCTCCACGCCGCCGGCCCCTTCACCGTCACCATCCGCTCCACCCCCTTCGACGCCGGCCGCTACCCGCTCGTCTCCTTCGACTACAAGGTGCCCCCCGGCCTGCGGGCCGACTTCGTCCTCACCATCGCCGGCGTCCCCTACACCATCCGCTTCACCGACCCCAACGGCACCAACTGCATCGGCGCCGTGCCCGAGGTCCAGGCCGACGGCCAGTGGCACCACACCGAATTCAACCTCCACGAAATCCTCACCACCGCGCTCCCCCAGGCCGCCAGCTACACCATCACCGCGCTCCAGCTCGCCGACACCGGCTTCCTCGGCAACGCCGACGGCGTGGAATACCACCTCGACAACTTCCGCATCGCCCCCGCCGCCTCCACCAAGGCCGGCCCGCTCGAATGGAAGCTCGCCGCCGCCGACCCCAGCGGCATCGCCGCCTTCCAGCACAGCCTCACCGCACTGCCCGGCGCCCCCAAGTGGGTCGAATCCCCCGAGCCCGCTTGGCAGTTCCGCGACCTCGGAGCCGGCCTCTTCCAGTTCGCCGTCCGCGCCCGCGACCGCGCCGGCAACTGGTCCGAACCCCTCCAGCGCACCGTGCTCGTAGACGACCAGCCCCCCGCCATCCAGAACGTCGAGCCCCAGCCCGGCGCCCGCTCCGCCGACGGCCGCATCCGCGTCCAGCTCGCCGACAAGCCCTCCGGCATCCACCGCGAGAAGACTACCCTCACCGTCGCCGGAACCGCCTACCGCCTCACCGACCCCGGCGTCACCTACGACGCCCGCACCGGCACCCTCACCTGGGACGCCGCCTTCCTCGCCAAGCCCATCACCATCGCCGACGGCCAGGACGTCCCCGTCGCCCTCCACACCGAGGACAACGTGGGCAACGCCGCCGACCGCGCCTGGACGTGGAAGATGGACTACTCGCTCGACAAGACCCCCCCGCCCGAGCTCTACGTCGCCAGCATCCCCTCGAACTGCCTCGTCCGCAACACCTTCGAGGACGACGCCGGCAGCTTCGCCGCCTACGGCGGCTACGGCGAGCTCGAGCGCGTCACCACCACCGCCGCCACCGGCCGCTACTCGCTGTGCACCATGCCCACCCGCGAGGGGCGCTACTTCAGCTTCTACGCCTACAAGGCCGCCTTCGACGCCGCCAAGCACCCCATCCTCAGCTTCGACTACCGCATCCCGCCCGGCCTCGCCATCAACCTCCACCTCCACAACGCCTCCGGCTGGCACGCCATCAAGCTCACCAGCCCCTCCACCTACTACCCCGTCGTCGGCGAAGTCCCCATCATCTCCGACGACAAATGGCACCACGCCGAGATTGACATCCTCCAGTTCCTCAAGCCCGCCACCCCCGGCGCCTCCTGCCCCATCCGCTACGTGCTCTTCGCCGACTTCGGCGGCCACACCGCCCGTCCCGGCCTCCGAATGTACCTCGACAACTTCACCATCGCCGAGCGCGAGAGCGGCCAGAACCTCCGCTTCGAATGGAACGCCGCCGCCGACGCCACCGGCATCGCCGGCTACGCCTACGCCCTCGACCAGGCCCCCGCCACCCAACCCGCCAACCTCGCCGGCCCCGCCGCCACCGCCGCCTTCCAGGGCCTCAAGCCCGGCAACTGGTTCTTCCACCTCCGCGCCTGCGACGGCGCCGGCAACTGGGGCCCCGTCACCCACTTCCCCGTCGTCGTGCCCGCGCCTCCGCCGCCCGCGCCCCCCGCGCCGTCCACGCCGCCTCCCAAGCAGTAGCCGGCCTGCGCCTCTGTGGCTCCCGTCTTCCGCTCATACTTGCTCATCGCCCGGACAGGCCCGGAGCTTCTGGAACCACGAGAATCGCCCGTTCTCGCCCCTCCACCCATACTTGCTCACCATCCGGGCAGGCGCAGTATGGCCGGAACCGCCACAATCGCCCAATCTCGCCCTTCCACCCATACTTGCTCACCTCCCCCCACTGCCTTGAGCAAGTATGGGCGCTCGCCCGGGGGGCGGCCTCTGCCCATACCCCATCGCCCGCAGGTGCGAATGGCGTGAAGACAAGGCACCGCCGCCCGAAGGCTGGACTCCGAGCGAGTTCATTACCTGTTGGGATTCCAGCCTTTAGGCGGTCTTCTCCTCTGGTGGGCGAGTGACCGGTTGCCTGATCTTCACGCCAGTCGTGACCGACACACATACCCCTGCCGGCACTGCTCCTCGAGGAACTGCTTGGCCTTGAGGATGTCGGCGACGGGGTCGTCGCCCGCCTCGCGCTCGATGGTGAGATAGCCGGCATAGCCGACGTCGCTCAGCGCCGCGAGGTAGGCTTCCCACGGCACCTGGCCCTCGCCCAGGGGCGCCTCGGCCTTGGTCTTGTCGGGGCGGCGGACGCCGTCCTTGGCGTGCGTGTGCACGATCAGGCCCGCCAACTCGTGCACGCCCCGCACGGGGTCGAAGCCGTTCATCACCAGGTTCGCGGGGTCGAAGTTCACCTTCAGGCCTTCGCAGTGGAGGCCGCTGAGGAACTGGCGCAGGGCCGTTGCGTCCTCGGGGCCGGTCTCGCAGGCGAGGCAGGCGCCGCGCTCGGCGGCGTAGGTGCCGATGGCAAGGAGCGCCTCGGCGATGGTGCGGCGGGCCGGGGCGTCGGGCTCGGCGGGCACGCGGCCGATGTGGCTGGTGTGCACGGCCACGCCGAGGTCGAGCCCGAGGTCCACCATGCGGCGGGTGCGCCCGATGCGTTCGTCGAGCGTCGCCGGGTCGGCGTAACCGCCCAGCTCGACGCACAGGGCGCTGAGCTCGAGGCCGCGGTCGGCCACGAACTTGCGGAACTCGCGCCGCGCGCTCCGCGGCAGGTTCTCCGGCGCCAGTTCGCCCCCGGTGACGTAGGCCTGGATGCCGTCGAAGCCCATCTCCGCCGCCTTCTGGATGCCGCCGCGTACCCCCAGGCGAAAGCAGTCAATCAACACGCCGAGCCTGAACGCAGCCATCGGGTGTCTCCACAGGGGCAATCGCACCTCAGCCCGATGAAGCGGGGGTTCGTAGGGCGGCCTTCAGGCCGTGTCTTCGGCGCCGGATACGGGCTGAAGCCCGCCCGCGAACGTCCCCATCCTCCCGGGCGTGTGCCTGAGGCGGGGCTTCGTTCGGCGGAAGTGCGGTTTCGCGCCCCGGCACTCGCCCCTACCATGCCACACAAGGGGCGAGGCTGCAAGCGAGGAGAGGGGGGCCGCCGACGAAAAGACCCGCCGCGGGCTGGGGGCCGCGCGGCGGGTCGGATGGGCCATGGGCCGTGCGCTCTAGCGCTTGGAGAACTGGAAGCGGGCGCGGGCACGCTTGCGGCCGTACTTCTTGCGCTCCTTCTCGCGCGAGTCGCGCGTCAGGAAGCCCTCCTCCTTGAGGCGCGCGTGGGCCTCGCGGTCCACCTTCACCAGCGCGCGGGCCACGCCGAGCAGCATGGCGCCGGCCTGGGCGGCCACGCCGCCGCCCTGGATGGTGGCCAGGACGTCGTACTTGTTGGCCGCCTTGACGGCGCGGAGCGGCGCGCGCACGGCGTTCTGGAGGCGCTCGATGGGGAAATACTCGTCGGCCTCGCGGCCGTTGACGAGGATGCGGCCGGTGCCGCGGCGCAGGCGCACGCGGGCGACCGCGGTCTTGCGCCGGCCCGTGCTCCAGCACAGGTCGGCGGCAGCAGCGGTGGGGGCAGCGGTGGTGGACACGCGGGGTCTCCTTCGTGGGTCACGTCACGTCGAGCGGCTGGGGGTTCTGCGCCGCGTGGGGATGGTCGGCGCCGGCGTAGATCTTCAGCTTGCGGAGCATGTGGCGGCCCAGCGGGCTGTGGGGCAGCATGCGCCGCACGCTCTCGCGGATCACGAGGTCGGGCTTGGTGGCCATCACCTCGCGCATCGTTCGGCTCTTGAGGTGGCCGGGCCGGCGCGACAGGGTGAGGTACTGCTTCTGGTCCAGCTTGCGGCCCGTCACCCGCACCTTGGCCGCATTCAGCACGATCACGAAGTCGCCCGTGTCCACGTGCGGCGTGAAGGTGGGGCGGTGCTTTCCGCACAGGACGGTGGCCACGCGGGTCGCCAGGCGGCCCAGCACCTTGCCGTCGGCATCCACCACGTGCCACTGCCGGGCAATGTCGCCCGCCTTGGCCATAAAGGACTTGGTCATCTGGTCACTCCGATGATGTCGCCTCGGACCTTGGGAACCCCCAATTCTACCGATCCAGGCCCCCGGAGTCAACGATCTTTTTCTTGACAACCCGAAGCGGAGTGGCTAGACTATAGGACCCTGCCCCGAGCCGAAGTGGCGGAATTGGCAGACGCGCTAGGTTCAGGACCTAGTGGCCGTTAAGGCCTTGGGGGTTCGAGTCCCCCCTTCGGCACCACCCCTGAGTCTCCATCCCCCCTTGCTTCCGGGAACGGCACTGAGCCGAGGCGCTTCGCGCCCTGGGCCTGTGGAGCGCCGGGGCTGGCCGGATCGCGGCGAGGGCCCTCCACAGGGGGGCGAGGGCACCGGAGCCCCAGCGTGCTGGCCGAGGAATCCGGTGCAGGAGGCCCAGCGCGAAACGGGCCGTTGGGTCGGCCCCCCGGACGCGCTCAGGGGCTTGCGCCGAGTGGTTCACGACCGGAAAGCGGCTTGCGTGGCAAGCGGCGGCTGTGCTAGGCTGGGGATGGTGCCAGCCGGCGCCCATCGCGTCGTGCGGACGGCTGGCGGTGTTCTCGGTCTCTGCTTGCTTCGCAAGGAAAACGCCCTGTGAAACGCAGCCTGTCGTGTCTCGCCCTCTGCCTGGCCGTGGCCGTCTCCGTGTTCGGCGAGGACGAGTACCTCGTCAACTACATGATGTACCCCGAGGGCACGCCGGGCGTGAACCGCGTGACCTCGAAGCACTTCTGCGTGGTCTACGGCGACCACGACAAGAAGGGCCTCTGGTCGAAGGAGATGGCCGAGGGCACCCTGCGCAACCTGGAGGCGCTCTGGACCGTGTACGTCGAGAAGCTCGGGTGGACGCCGCCCAGCGAGTGCCGCGACCCGAAGGCCCCGTTCCACCACAACGGCAAGAAGTACAAGGCGAACCTGATGGTGCTGATGACCGGGCTGCCGAAGCACGGCGAGGGCGGCGGCGCCTGGATGAGCGGCCACGAGGGATTCGCCTATCTCATGCTCGATTCCGCCTACCTGCGCGTGGACCCGCCGAGCTGGGCCACGCCCCACGAGTTCGGCCACGTGATGGAGATGCATCAGAAGGGCGGCTTCTGCAACAACCCGTGGTCGGGCTGCTGGTGGGAGACGTACGCCAACTGGCTCCGCGAGCGCTACCTCTACGACCCCGCCTACCCCAAGGCCCCCGAGACCGACTTCTGCTGGCCCTACCTCGAGACCTGGCAGATGGTGTGGCCCCACGGCCGCAACTTCTACCACTGCTGGCTGTTCCCCCACTACCTGGAGGAGAACCCCGACAAGCTGCCCGCCTATGGCACAGGCTTCAACAGGCGCATCTGGAACGAGTCGCTCCAGAACGAATACCCCGTCCACACCATCATCCGCCTCAGCTCGCTCGACACGTTCAAGGCGGCGCTGGGCCGCTTCGCGGCCCGCATGGCCACCCTCGACCTCCAGCAGCAGCGGATCTACCTCGAGAAATTCGGCAAGGAGATGAACGACTACCGCCGCCGCACGCTCTACACCGAGCTGAAGCGGGTGCCGGACAGGGCCGGCTGGTGGCGCGGCCCCATCGAGCACGCCCCGCAGCAGATGGGCATCAACGTCATCCAGCTCGTGCCCGAAGCCGGCGAGGTGAGGGTGACGTTCGAGGGGCTCGCAGAGCCCGAGCGAGGTTCCGACTGGCGGGCCGGCCTCGTCGCCGTGGACGCCCAGGGCCGCGCCCGCTACTCCCCGCTCTGGAGCCGGGGCGCGGGCACCCTGAAGCTCCAGGCCGACGAGAAGACGCTCTATCTCACCGTGGCGGCCACGCCCGACCGCTTCGAGCCGGTGAACCTCAACGCCGCGACGGAGCAGCCCTACGAATCGCACCCCGGCCGCGCCCGCTTCCCCTACGAGGTGCAGATCGAAGGCGCGCGGCCCTGGGAGACCGTCCCCACGCCTCCCGCCGATGTGAAGGGCGGCAGACACCCGAACGGCGGCGGCTTCGTGGCCGACACGGCGAGGGTGGATGACACGGCCTTCGTCGGCCCCAAGGCCCTCGTCCTCGGGCGGGCCAAGGTGCTTGGCTCGGCCCGCGTCGAGGACCACGCCGTCGTGCGCGACGAGGCGACCGTGCAGGATCGCGCCGTGGTGCGCGGCCACACGACCGTGACGGGCAAGGCCGTGGTGAAGGATGACGCTCGCGTGGGCGGCTACGCCTGGCTTCAGGAGGGGGCCACCGTGGCCGACCACGGCAGGGTCCTGGAGCACGGCGTCGTGGGCGGACGCGACGCCCTCGTCGCCGACTACGGCATCGTCAAAGGCTGCGCCTGGGCCTACGGCAAGGTCATCGGCACCGGCATGGCCGACGGCGACTTCAACACCGGCTCCACGGTGGCGAAGGGCGTGGCCTTCAGTTGGTGGTGGGGCACGCCGAAGGAGGCCCAGACCTATGCCGATCAGCGGCCGGGCGTGGCCAACCTCTACGCGGCCTACGACTTCGCCGCGCCCAGCGCCTGCTACGCCCGCGACCGCTTCGGCGTCACCCACGGGATCCTGCGCGGGGCGCCCAGGTGGCTCGAATCCCTCGAGGGGCGCCAGGGCGTCCTCACCCTCGATGGCAAGGACCAGTACGTGCTCCTGGAGGACTCGCTGTCGGGCTTCCAGGACATCGAGATCCGCTGCTTCGTCCGCTGGGACGCGGCGGCCGGCCTCCCGCCTGTCGGCCCCGTCTGGTGGTTCGGCGCGGGCGCCGAGCAGTGCATGTACCTCACGCCCTCCAACGCCAACGGGAAGCTGGCCTACGTCATCCGCAAGGGGGGCAAGGTCGAGACGCTCGAAGGCCCCACGGCCTTGCCCGGCGGCTCGTGGCAGCACGTGCGCCTGGCGCTCAGTGGCGACAAGGGCACGCTCTACGTCAACGACAAGCCCGTCGCTGTGGGCAAAGTTACGCTGAACCCTGAGGACATCCAGGCGCCCGACGTGAACACGACCCCCACCGGCGGCTACATTGGCCGCGGAACGATCGGCGGCCAGGAGCGCTGCTTCGCGGGGGCGATTGACGACTTCGAGGTCTACTCCTCCGCCACAAGATGAAAGGACACAGGCGTGAAGGTGACCGGACGATTGACCCTTGCCGGCCTCCTCTTCGCGGCAGCACTCTGCGCGCCGACGCGGGCCGCAGAGAAGCCCCCACGCGACGTGACCTTCATCTCGACCTCCGACTCCCACTACCGCGAGGCCGAGCGCAAGGCGCAGAACGAGCGCAATCGCCTGACCATCCTGGAGATGAACGACATTGCCAAGCGCCTCTGGCCCGAGAAGCTCGGCGGCGACGCCATCGCGCCCCCGCGCGGCGTGGTGATGCTCGGCGACTGCATTGACGACGGCGACCGCGTGGTGGACGGCCGACACGTCTCGCCCGAGCAATACCGGGCGTTCGTGGCCGACTTCGGCCTCGACGGCACCGACGGTGCGCTCAAGTTCCCCGTCTTCGAGACCTGGGGCAACCACGACGGCCCGCCCGAAGGCCAGGAGAAGCAGGGCTTCAGCTTCCAGGCCAACCTCAAGAAGCGCAACCAGGCCCGCAAGGCCAAGGGCCTGATCTCCAACCTGTCGGAGAACGGCCTGCACTACTCGTGGGACTGGGACGACGTGCACTTCGTCCTGCTCGGGCTCTACCCGGCCGACCAGCAGCGGGAAGGCGTCCGCTACTCCCCCGTGTGGCACGACCCGCAGGGCGCGCTCACCTTCCTCAAGAGGGACCTGGCCGAGAAGGTCGCCGGCAGCGGCCGGCCCGTCGTCCTCATGAGCCATTGCGGCGTGGATACCGATTGGTGGGTCCCCGCCGATTGGAAGGACTTCTACGACGCGGCGAAGGCCTACAACGTCGTCCTCTACCTCTATGGCCACAGCGGCACCGGCCTGCGCGAGTGGGCGCCCGAGGGCGAGCCGAAGCGGTGGCAGGCCATCAACGACGGCCAGACCACGAGCGGCTTCTTCGTCATCCAGATCACCGCCGACCGCCTCCGCGCCGCCTATCGCTGCAAGGAAGGGGTGAAGGTCACGCGCAACCCCGATAAGACCGAGTCTTATGAGTGGGACGGCACCTGGGGCTGGCGCTTCCCGCTCGACAGGAAGCTTGGCGGCCCATAGCCTCCTCCTGGGGTTCTCGCGCTCGGGCTGGGCCGGGCACCCTGCGTGGCGGCCATCGCTGACTGCCCGTTGACAGCCCCTTGCCACCCGCCGCGCTTGACTCGGCGCCGCAGGTCCGCTAACGTGTGAGGCAGACGCATGGCCCCTGGCGCCATGGATTCTCAGGGACGCGCCTGTTGCCAGGGAGAGGCGGCCCCCGAAGGAGGCGGAACGATGCGCAGAGGTCTCGCTGTGGCTCTGGCTGGCGTCCTCGCCGTGGGGCTGGTCGTGGGCTGCGACGAAGGCGCGCCCACCCCTGCCCCGACGCCCAAACCGAAAACCGGCCCGGCGAAGGTAGGCACGGCGAAGACGGCGCCGGCGAAGGCGGAAGCGAAGGCGAAGGCCCCGGCCCCAATCACCCTCTGCGGCAAGTGCGGGCAGGTGAAGGGCTCGGAGGACTGCTGCAAGGCCGGCGCGGAAGCCTGCCAGAAGTGCGGCCTGGTCCTCGGCTCGCCCGGCTGCTGCCGCATCAAGAAGGGCGACGACGTGACGCTGTGCCGGGCGTGCGGCCAGGTGAAGGACTCGGCCGAGTGCTGCAAAGCCGACGCCGTGAAGTGCGAGGGCTGCGGGCTCGCTAAGGGTTCGCCCGGCTGCTGCCGCCTCAACAACCTCATGACCGTGAAATAGCCCTTGCCCTCGCACGATGGTCGGCCGCGTGGCGGGGGGACACGCTCTTCTCCTACGTCTCTGCGAAGGGCAGCCAACGTGAACCGCCGACTGGCCCATTGCCCGAGCGCGAGCCTGTAGCGCCCGTGCTTCTCTCCTCCCATGGCCACAGGCGGTGGTGCGGAACGCCACTGTAGAGGACCGGCTACACGCGGCTTCCGCCCCCTCGGCCCTCGGAGCCCCAGCGGCTCACGGTGCCCCCGGCAGGTTCCAGAGCCGCTTATATTCGACGGGCTATCCGCTGGGGCATCTGCGGCCACGAGCCACCGGTTCAAGGAGACGCGACAATGAACAGGCCGAAGAGTGCGGCCCTGGCACTGGCTCTGCTCTGGGTGCCGGCTTGCTGGGCGGCAGCCGCCGAGCCGCCGCCGCCTCTCCTCTGGATCGAGGGGGAGAGCGCGGTCCGGAGCCAGACCCAGCGCAATGCCTGGTTCGACTCCGTCGATCCTGCCGAGCTCTCGGGCGGCGCGCAGATCGGGAGCTTCTCGGAGCCCGGCCAGCCCGAGGGCTGGGCCGAGTACGACCTGGACGTGCCCGCGGCGGGAGCCTGGCACTTCTGGCTCCGAGCCAATCCGTGCACGGGCATCCTCTACAAACTCGACGGGGGCGCGGAGGTGGCACTCGACCCGAAGGCGATGCAGGAGGAAGACAGCAAGAACCGCCGCACGCCAGGCTATGTGCAGAAGGTCCGACAATGGTTCAACGTGGCCGCCGACGGCACCCACGACGCGCGGACGATGACCTGGTACTACCTCGGCACGCTCGACCTGGCCCAGGGCAAGCACACGCTCCGCTTCAGCCTCGGCGGCCGCAAGGAGGAGAAGCGCTTCGCCGCCATAGACTGCTTCGTCCTGACAACCGGCGCCTTCGAGCCGAACTTCCAGTACAAGCCCGGCGAGCAGCCGAAGGGCCTCGTCTCCTTCAAGGAGGGGGAGACCTGGGCGTTCGAGCCGCCGCGCGACGCCTTCTCGCCCGATGCCCTGCTGGACCTGCGCGGCCTCAACGAGCAGGTGGCCGGCGAGCACGGCTTCATCCGCCTGAGCGAGGACGGCAACGACTTCGTCCGCGGCGACGGCCAGCCCATCCGCTTCTGGGGCGGCTCGACCTACACGCAGCGCATCGCCCACGAGAAGAAGGACCAGGCGCCCCTCGAACACCACGCCCGCTTCCTCGCCAAGCGCGGCGTCAACGTCGTCCGCCTCCACGGCGCCATCGAGCCCAAGAGCCCCAACTCGAAGATCACCGACGTGGATGAGAAGGAACTCGACCAGATCCACCGCCTGGTCGCTGCGATGAAGAAAGCCGGCATTTACACCATCATCTCGCCCTACTGGGGCTCGCACTCCAAGCCGCAGCCCGGCTGGGGCGTGGCCGACGCCGGCAACAACTCCCTCGCCGCGCTCGTCTTCTTCGACCCCGTCCTCCAGCAGGGCTACAAGGCCTGGCTCAAGCGCATCTATGCCGACCCCAACCCCTACACTGGCATCCCGCTGGCAAGAGACCCCGCCGTCGCCATCATCCAGCTCCAGAACGAGGATAGCATGCTCTTCTGGACCATGCAGGGCGTGAAGGGGCAGGCATACAAGAACCTCTGCACCCTTTACGGGAACTGGCTGAAGGCAAAGTATGGCTCGCTGGAGAAGGCTCGCGCCGCCTGGAAGGGCGATCGCCACGAGGACGACGACTTCGCCAATGGCCGCCCCGGCATGTACATCGTCTGGTTCTTCACCCTCGACGCCGTCCGCAAGGGACGGTCCACAACGCCGGGCCGGCCCGAGCGACTCGCCGACCAGCTCGAGTTCATGGCCCGCACGATGCACAAGTTCAATGCTGACATTGCGAAGTACCTGCGCGACGAGCTGGGCTGCAAACACCTCATCAACGCCGGGAACTGGCGGACCTGCGACCAGGTGACCGTGGACGACGCCGAACGCTGGAGCTACACGGCCAACGAGGTGATCGGCAAGAACCACTACTTCAGCGGCATCCACAACGGCATCAACGTCGGCTGGCAGATCCTGCCCGGCCAGGTCTTCACCTCCAAGTCGTTCGCCAAAGAGCCGCTCGGCTCGCCCCTGAACCTCCGCCAGGTGGTGGGTCGCCCCTTCATCGTGCCCGAGAGCCTCTGGGTGCCGCCCACCCGCTACCAGAGCGAGGGCCCCCTCGTCGTCGCCGCCCAGAGCTGCCTCACCGGCCTCGACACCTTCTACTGGTTCGCCACCGGCGTGGAAGAATGGCAGCCGCCGATGAACAAGTGGACGTTCGCCCTGCCCACCACCCTCGGCCAGTTCCCCGCCGCCTCGCTTATCTTCCGCAACGGCTACGTGAAGCAGGGGCCGGCCGTCGTGCACGAGGAGAAGGCGCTCCAGGACATCTGGGACCGCAAGCTCCCGCTGATCGCCGAGGAGGGCGCGTGGGACCCCAACCGCGACACGGGCGAGATGCCCGCCGGCACGCCCGTGAAGGCTGCCGTAGACCCGCTGGCTTATCTCGTCGGCCGCGTGGAAGTCGTCTACGGCGGCGACCCGGCGAAGAGCCGGGTGATGGACCTCGCGCCGTTCGTGGATAAGGAGCGGCAGGTGGTCCGCAGCGTCACGGGAGAGATCGCCACCGATCTGGCGCGCGGCGTGTACCTCGTCAACGCGCCCAGGGTTCAGGGCGCGGCCGGCTTCCTCGGCTCGGCCGGCCCCCAGAGGCTGGCCGATGTGACGATCGAGTGCGCCAACCGCTACGCCGCCATCGCCGTCGTGCCGCTCGACGGCAAGCCCATCGCTTCCTCGGGCAGGCTGCTCGTGCAGGTGGGCACCGTGTGCCGCCCCACCGGCTGGGCCGAACGCCCGCTACGCGTGCCGCAGGGCGACGGCACAGTCGAGGGCGCCCGCATCATCCAGGTCGGCGCCAGCCCGTGGCAGATCGAGAACACCCGCGCCGCCGTGGCGATCCGCAACAAGGGCGTGTCGAAGGCCACGGCGCTCGACCCGAACGGCATGCCCGCCGGCGACGTGGCCGTCGAGCGGAGCGCCGACGGCGTGAAGCTCACCCTGCCGCCGAACGCGCTCTACGTGTGTCTCCGGTGAGTCAAGAACCGCCATCCTCGAGGAGCATCGAAGGGCGAAAAGCAGGCCGCCTTCGCCTGAGCCGCGGCGCTCGCCGCCGGACCGCCGAGGCCCGCAGCGCTGCCCGCAGGGCTTGCGCGCCAGCGGCCGCATCTGCCTTGTCCTTGCTCTCTCCCCTCGCCTCGCCACTGCAGGGGAGAGCGGCCCTGCGGAACAAGGACGATGGCCGCGCAAGGCCACTGGTGGCATCGTATCGGGGCCACGATAGACGCCAAGTCGGGTTACGGAGGATGCACATGGCCTGTTGTCCCTCGGTCGTCGCAGCTTGCCTGCTTGCCTCGGCGCTGGCATCGCGCGCGGAGGCGCCGCGGGTGGTGGCGCCCGACCCGGCCAAGCTGCTGATGCTGGATACACGCGTGGTCGAGCGGGCGGAGAACGCACGGCTCGTGCTCGGCTCGCCAGTGAAGGACGAACGCAATCCGCTGCTGCCGTCCGACCAGCCGTGGGAGAACGCGACGAACAACTACTACCCGAACGTGCTGTGGGATGCCGAGGACCGGCTGTGGAAGCTGTGGTACAAAGATGTGCTGGCCGACAAGGAGGCCATCGCGAAGATGGACTCGCCCAGCACGGTGCACGACGTCGGTTGGTACTTGCTCTATGCCACCTCGAGGGACGGGCTGGCGTGGGAGCGGCCCGCGCTGGGCCTCCACAAGTTCGGGGGCAGCAGCGCGAACAACATCGTGGCCCGCGATTGCCCGAACGTGGGGGTGTTCAAGGACCCGCGCGACCCCGACCCTGCTCGGCGCTACAAGATGGTCCACGACGTGGGCCTCGGCAAGCCGCGGGTGCGGTTCAGCCCCGACGGCATTCGCTGGGGCGCCGCACAGGAGGTCCAGGGCTTCGGCGAGCGGCAGGGGGACACGCACAACAACGCCTTCTTCGACGCGCGCCTCGGCAAGTACCTCTGGTTCACCAAACTCTATCTCGGCGAACGCCTGGTCACGCGGCTGGAGAGCGACGACTTCCTCCACTGGAAGAGCAGCGGCCTCGTCCTGCGCAGCACGCTCGACGAGGGACGCGACCACCAGACCTATGCCCTCACCGTGTTCCCCTACGCCAGCATCTGGCTCGGCTACCTGATGATGTACCACGTGGGCCGAGACCGCACGGTGGATTGCGAGCTCGCGTGGAGTCCCGACTCCGTCCAATGGCGGCGGGTGCAGCCCGGGAAGGCGTTCCTCCCCCTCGGCGCGAAGGGGAGCTACGACGGCGGCTGCATCTATGCGCAGGCCGGCCCGCCCGTGGTCCAGGAGGGGCGCCTGCTCATCTACTACGGCGGCAGCCCCACGGCTCACCTGGGGTGGAAGCGTTCCGCCAGCCTGTGCCTGGCGCGGCTGCGGGAAGACGGCTTCGCGTTCTACGAGGCCGAGGACCCCGCCAGGCCCGCCGTGGTCACCACGACGCCCCTGAAGCCCATGAGCCGGCCGCTCCGCGTCATCGCCGACGGCGCCGTGGTTCCTGAGGAACTGCCAGGGAAGGACGGCGCGCTGCGGCTGCGGCTCACGCTTCAGCCCGGAGCGAAGCTCTACGCCATCCAGGGCGCGGCGCTGGTAGACGCCACGCTGCCGGCACCGAGGGCCGAGCCGCTGCCCCGCGTGCCTGCGCGCAAGGACCCGGTGGTGGTCAGCTTCGACCGCGATGCGGAGGGCTGGAAGGGGGTGGACGCCCTCGAGCACCACAAGGAGGGCTACGTGACCATCTCCCGTGCGGGAAACCTGCGCCCCATCGCCTACGGCACGCCGCTGGAGGGCGACTGGCCGACGCTCCTCGGCGGCGACGAGGTGACGATTTCCGCGCGCCTGCGCGCCCCGAAGCCGGGCGGCGCCGTCCGCCTCGAACTCTTCGCCCGCGACCTCGCGCAATGGACCTTCGAGAAGCTGCCGCCCTTCGCCGCCGACTGGCAGACGGTCCGCGTGGCCATCCGCTACGACTGGACGGACGCGCAGGCGCGCGCCGCCGGCTGGGCTCCCTCCCCAATCGGCTTCTCCTGGCGCGACACCGTCCGCCACGCAGGGCGCCTGGTCATCATGGCTGCCGAGTCCGGCGCCCAGGAGCGCTTCGACCTCGACGAGGTGCGGCTGGAGCCGCGCTGAGCACATCGCCCCCGGCCCAAGGGGCCTGGGCTTCTGCGAACCCGTGCGGCGGCAGGGGGTTCCGGGCGGGGCGTCTCAGCCCCGCGAGGAATGCGGACGCTGGGCAGGGACGTCCCGCCTGCCACCGACGGCTCGATCCAGAATCGTGGCGCGTCATGCAGCTCAGAACCCGCGCGGAACGCGGGTGGCGGCGCCGGAGAATCTGCCCCATAACCATATATGCCCCAGTGCCTTACGTCCTCCGGCCATTCCTGCTCACATGCTTGCTCATCCCGCCGATGAGCGAGTATGGCCGGAGCCGCGAGAATCGCCCATTCTCGCCCATCTACCCATGCTGTATCACTCTCCTCCTCACAGGGTTGATACAGCATGGGCAGGC
>DAOOIT010000061.1 GCA_035384565.1 Planctomycetota bacterium
GCCCCGCTGGCGCCGGCAACGCAGCCCACGGGGATTCTTGGACAGGCTCCTAGGAGCTTGGGATGTCCATCGCCCATACTTGCTCAACCCTGAGGGAGAGGAAGTGAGCAAGTATGGACGGATGGCCGAGGATTGGCGAATCTCGCGGCTCCGGCCATTCTCGCTCACCGGAGCAATGAGCAAGTATGTGAGCAGGAATGGCCGGCGGGCGTAAGGCATTCCGGCATATGTGGTTATGGTTGCAGACTGGCCGGAGCCGCAACGCCTGCCCCACGGTCCTTATGACCGCTGAGCAGCGCTCCGCACCTGGGAGAGAGCGCGGCTACGACGCCGTGGTCGGGTGACGCTGGAGTTCGTAGTGCGGCCTTCAGGCCGTAGGGATGCGGGCTGAAGCCCGCACTACGAACGATTGAGCCCTGTCGTCGGCCCTGAGCGGTCCGTCCGCCCTACAGGCTCCATCCCGGGCGATAGGGGCGCTTGATGAACTGGTCGGCCTCGGGGCAGTTCCTGGCCTTGAGGTTCTCGGCGTCCCACTCGAGCTTCTTGCCCACGCGATAGGCCACGGTGCCGAGCAGGTTGTTCTCGATCAGGAGGCCGGCGTAGTCGAAGTTGCACAGCGTGGGCGAGCCGGTCTTGCAGCCGTTGAGCCACTCGCGGTAGTGGCCGACCGAGTTGGGGATGGTGGGCTCGGGCGGCTTGAAGTCCTTGAACTGCGCCTCGGGCAGCAGGATGCGCTTGCCGTAGTCGCAGAGGATCTGGCCCTTCTCGCCGACGAAGAGGAGGCCGATGCCCCACTTGTTGAGGTCGTGGCCCTCGGGCGAGGGCGGGCGCTGCTCGCCATCGCACCAGGTGAGCACCACGGGCGGGCGGTCGCCCACGGCGGGGTGTTCCCAGCGCACCTTGAGCCAGTGGGGGTAGGAGTGCTTGGTCCTGGGGTCGCCGCTGGGCGGGTCGCCCTGGGCCTCGACGGTGGCGGGGTGCTTGAGGTTGAGCGCCCAGAAGGCCAGGTCAATCAGGTGGCTGCCCATGTCGCCGATGCAGCCGTTGCCGAAGTCCCACCATTGCTCCCAGCCCATGCAGCCGCCGCTGTGGTACGAGGGGTGATAGGGGCGCTCGGGCGCGGGGCCGAGCCAGAGGTCCCAGTTGAACCACTCGGGGGGCTTGAGGTTGGGGTCGGCGGGGGGCGGCTGGGGGTTGGGGCCGCGGCGGCTGCACCAGACGTGGCACTCTTTGACGGTGCCGATGGCGCCGCCCTGGACCAGCTCGACGACGCGGCGGTAGTTGGCCTCGGCGTGAATCTGCGTGCCCTGCTGGGTGGCGAGCTTGCCGTTGGCCTTGAGCACGGTTTCGCGCAGGGTGCGGGCCTCGTGGACGGAGTGGGCGATCGGCTTCTCGCAGTAGACGTGTTTGCCGAGCTTGAGCGCGTTGTTGCTCACGAGCGCGTGCGTGTGGTCGGTGGTCGAGCAGATGACGGCGTCGAAGTCCTTCGCGTCGTCCATCAGCCGTCGCCAGTCGGCGTAGACCTTGGCCTTGGGGAAGCGGCTCCGGGCGCCGGGCACGGTGACGGCCTTGCCGTCGGCCCCCTTGCGCTCGGAGTCCTCGAACACGCGGGCGTTGACGTCGCAGAGGGCGACGATGTTCTCGCCCGCGCAGCCGCCGAGGTTGGCGCCGCCGCGGCCGCCGACGCCGACGATGGCGAGGTTGAGCTTGTTGCTGGGCGCCTCGGCGCCGAGGACGCCGCTGCCCAGGATCACCAGGCCGGCGCCGCCGAGGGCCGAGTCCTTGAGAAAGTCGCGTCGAGAGGGGCAGTGTTCCATCGCCTTCTCCTCAACCGCCTGCCGCGGGGGTTCTGGGCACGGGCCGCTCCCGCGTCCTGACCGTGTGCCAGCCTACTGAGCCGGGCACCGAAAGTCAAGCGCCCTCGGGTCCCACGCGGCCCTTGAAGAGCCGACGGTCGAAGGCGCGCTGCCAGTCGGTCCAGTGGTCCTGCTCGTTCTGGTCCTCGAGGAGGGCGGTCTCGAAGGCGGCGAGCTTGGCGTCGAGGTTGTCGAGGTAGTGGAGTGCGATGGCCTCGGCGGTGGCGGGCAGCACGGGCGAGCCGAATTCGTGCTGGCCGTGGTGGCTGTAGATGAGGTGCAGGAGCTGGTGGAGGAGTGGCCGCGGGAAGCCCTCGAGTGCGGCGGCCTTGTGCTCGATCATCGAGGCGCCCAGGGGCAGGTGGCCGACGAGGCCGCCGGCGTCGGTGTAGCGGAAGCCGCGCTCGAAGTCGAAGGCCTCGAGCTTGCCGATGTCGTGCAGGATGGCGCCGGCCGCCAGCAGGTCGCGGTGGAGGTTGGGGTAGGCGTCGGCCACCTGGAGCGCGAGTTCGAGCACGGCCACCGTGTGCTCGAGCAGGCCGCCCAGGCAGGCGTGGTGGATGCTCACGCCGGCGGGGGCGCGCTGGAAGCGGCGGAGGAAGTCGGCGTCATCGAGAAAGGCGCCGAGCAGGGCGCGCAGGCGCGCGTCGCTCATCCCCTCCGCCACCTGGCGCAGGCGGGCCGTGAGGGCGGCCACGTCCTTCTTCGTGCGCGGGAGGAAGTCCTCGAGGTCCACGCTCGACGGCTCGACGCGGCGCACGTCGGTGACAGCGAGCTGGAGCTTGCCGCGGTAGCTCTCGGCCCGGGCCTTCACCATCACGAAGTCGTCGGGCTTGACCGCCTCGAAGAGGTCGCGCGTGGCGTTCCAGAACTTCGAGGGCACCACGCCCGTGCGGTCGGCCAGCTCGAGGTCCATGTAGAAGGCCCCGTCGCGCTGAGTGCGGAGCTGGCGGTCGCGCAGCAGGAACGCCTGCTGCACCGAGTCGCCGGGGCGGATCTCCTCGATGAATTTCCTGGCCATGCGGGCTCCTTGGCGGGGGATGGGACGCGGGCGATTATAGGCCGTGCGCCTGCCTTGTCAAGCGCTCCGCAGCGCGCATCACCTGATTTGACACCGGCGCAAGCGGAAGGTAGAATCATTGTTTCTGGAGCGGCGTCCGCAATCGCAGGAATCCCACGGTCCTGTTTACAGGGGTGCGATGGCATGCCCGCGAAGAAGGCCGACGAGAGCAAGGACACGAAACGCGACCAGGCGCTCGACCGCGCGATGGCCCAGATCGAGAAGGAGTACGGCAAGGGCTCGATCATGCGCCTCGGCTCGCACGAGCGCGCCAACGTGGCCGTGATCCCCACGGGGTCGCTGACCCTGGACATGGCCCTCGGCGTCGGCGGCCTGCCGCGCGGGCGCATCGTCGAAATCTACGGCCCCGAGTCCTCGGGCAAGACCACGCTCACCCTCCACTGCGTGGCCAACGCCCAGCGCCAGGGCGGCATCGCCGCCTTCGTGGACACCGAACACGCCCTCGACCCGCTCTATGCCCGGCGGCTGGGGGTGGACGTGGATAACCTGCTCGTCTCGCAGCCCGACACCGGCGAGCAGGCCCTCAACATCGCCGAGATGCTCGTGCGGTCGAACGCGGTGGACATTCTGGTGGTGGACTCCGTGGCGGCCCTGGTGCCGCAGACCGAGCTGGAAGGGCAGATGGGCGACGCGCAGGTGGGCGCGCAGGCCCGTCTCATGTCCCAGGCCCTCCGCAAGCTGGCCGGCGTGATCTCCAAGACCAATACCTGCATGATCTTCACCAACCAGATTCGCATGAAGATCGGCGTCATGTTCGGCAACCCCGAGACCACGAGCGGCGGGCGCGCCCTGCGCTTCTACGCCTCGGTGCGCATTGACATCCGCCGCATCGGCTCCATCAAGAGCGGCGAGGAGATCATCGGCAACCGCACCCGCGCCACCGTGGCCAAGAACAAGGTCGCCCCGCCCTTCCGAAAGGCCGAGTTCGACATCATCTACAACCGCGGCATTGACCGCTTCGGCGAACTCATTGACCTCGGCGTCGCGGCCAAGCTCGTCGAGAAATCCGGCGCCTGGATCTCCTACGGCGACCTGCGCCTCGGCCAGGGACGCGAGAAGGCGATCGACTTCCTCCGCGAGAACCCCAAGATCGCCGGCGAGCTCGAGGAGAAGATTCGAGCCGCCTCTCCGGCCACGGTCTCCAGCGCTGCCGATTCCAGCGATGAGAGCTGAACCCCCCAGGGAGCCCAAAGCAACCGACCGGCGAAGCAAGGAATCCATGAAGACCGACGACATCCGCGAGAGCTTCCTGCGCTTCTTCGAAGAGCGCGGCCACGTGCGCCTGCCCAGCGACTCCCTGGTCCCAGCCGACGACCCCACGCTGCTGTTCACCGGCGCCGGGATGAACCAGTTCAAGGACGAGTTCCAGGGCAAGGGCCGCTTCCACACGGGTCTGCGCCGCGCCTGCACGAGCCAAAAGTGCCTGCGCACGGGCGACCTGGAGAACGTCGGCCGCACCCCTTCGCACCACACCTTCTTCGAGATGCTGGGCAACTTCTCCTTCGGCGACTACTTCAAGCTTGAGGCCATGCAATGGGCCTGGGAACTCGTGGTCAGGAACTACGGGATTGACCCAAATCGCCTCGCCGTAACGTGTTACGAAGGCGACGACGAGGCTTACGGCATCTGGCGCGACGTCGTGGGCATCCCCCCCGAGCGCATCTTCCGCTTCGGCGAGCACGCCAACTACTGGCCCGCCGACGCGCCCAGCACCGCGCCCCCTGGCACCCTCTGCGGCCCATGCGCCGAAATCTTCTACGATTACGGCAAGGAGATCGGCTGCCGACGGCCCACCTGCGACCCCTCGTGCAACTGCTCGCGCTTCATCGAGGTCTGGAACCTCGTGTTCCAGCAGTTCATGAAGCAGGACGATGGCAGCCTCAAGCCCTTGCCTATCAAGAACATAGACACTGGCGCCGGCCTCGAGCGCGTGGCCTGCGTGCTTCAGGGGGTCAGGACTGACTACGAGACCGACATCTTCGCGCCCATCGTCGCCCAGGTGAGCCAGCTCAGCGGCCGGCGGCCCGAGGCGGGCACGGCCGAGCGCACCCGCATCCACCGCATCAGCGACCACGTGCGCGGCGCCTCGTTCGTCATTGCCGATGGCGTGCTGCCCGGCAACAAAGGGCGCGGCTACGTGCTGCGCCGCATCCTGCGTCGCGCCGTGCGCGACGGCCACGACCTCGGCCTCAACGAGCCGTTCCTCTTCAGGCTCGTGCCCACGGTGGTGGACGTGATGGGCCGTGCCTATCCCGACCTGGCCGCCCGCCGCGAGAACCTCGCCCGCATCATCAAGGCCGAGGAGGAGAGCTTCCTCGCCACCCTCAGCCGTGGCTCCGCCATCCTCTCCGAACGCATCGCTCAGGCCAAGGACAGCGGGGCCACAGCCTTGTCGCCCGACGTAGCTGCCGATCTGTGGGACACTTACGGCTTCCCCTTCGAGATCACCCAGCAGATCTGCGAGGAAGCCGGGCTGAGCGTGGACCGCGCCGGCTTCGAGGCCGACATGGAGCGCCGCCAGGCGGGCAGCAAGGGCGGCGAGCAGTTCGGCCAAGTGTTTGACACGTCGGCACTTGCACAGGTCAAGGGCTTCGCCAAGCCCACCGCATTCAGGGGCTACGACACCGAAGAAGCCGAAGCCACCATCCTCGCCATCGTGACCGACGATCACCTCGTCGAGGTGGCCAGCGAAGGCGACGCCGTGATCCTCGTGCTCGACCACACCCCCTTCTACGGCGAGAGCGGCGGCCAGGTCGGCGACGAGGGCATCCTCGAGTCCTCCACGGCCCGCGTTGAGATCACGGCCACCAGCCGCGCCGGCGAGTACTTTCACCACCACGGTCGCGTGGTTCAGGGCACCGTGCGTCGCGGCGACCGGGTGCGCGCCGTTGTCGCGGGCGACCGCCGCGCCGCCATCCGCCGCAACCACACGGCCACACACCTCCTCCACTGGGCCCTGCGAAAGGTGCTCGGCGCCCACGCCGAGCAGGCCGGCTCGCTCGTCGCGCCCGACCGCCTGCGGTTCGACTTCACCCACTTCGCCCCCCTCACGCCGCAGGAAGTCGAACGCGTGGAAGAACTTGTGAACGAGCGTATCCTCGAGAACAGCGAAGTTACGGCCACTGAAACAACCCTCGAGGAAGCCAAGGCCCAGGGCGCCATGGCCCTCTTCGGCGAGAAGTACGCCGATAACGTCCGCATGATCAGCGTCGGCGACTTCTCGAAGGAGCTCTGCGGCGGCACCCACGCCGACCGCACCGGCGACATCGGCCTCTTCAAGATCACGAGCGAGACGGGCATCGCGGCCGGCGTGCGGCGCATCGAAGCCGTCACCGGCCACGCCGCTTACCGCCGCGTGGTCGAGCAGGAGGCGCTGCTCGCCCGCCTGGGCGAAGTGCTCAAGGCCCCCCGCGAGCGCCTCGTTGCGCGGGCCGAAGAGGTCGTCGAGGAAACCAAGCGCCTCGGTCGCGAGCTGGAGAAGGCCAAGCGCCAGAGCTTTGCGGGCGCGGCCGCCGGCGGCCCCTTCCAGGAGAAGGCCCGCGTGGGCGACTCGGTCGTCATCGCCGGCGCCCTCGAGGGCGCCAAGCCCGACGACCTGCGCCTCGCCGCCGACGGCCTCCGCAAGAAGCATCCCTCGGCCGCCATCCTCATCGGCACGAGCGCCGAGGGCACCGCCAGCCTGCTGTGCGCCCTCACCCCCGACCTCGTCAAGCGCGGCCTCCACGCCGGCAACCTGGTCAAGGACGCCGCGAAGCACATCGGCGGCGGCGGCGGCGGACGCCCCGACCTCGCCCAGGCCGGCGGCAAGAACCCCGCAGGCCTCCAGGCCGCCCTCGACGCCGGCGTGGCCGCCCTCACCGCGCTGCTCGGCAAGAACCAGGCCTGATCTGACATGAGAACCGGGGAGGGGCTTCTTGCAGGAAGCCTCTCCCCAGACCCCACCGCAAGAACTCTCGCACTGCCAGCCCCGGTCCGATGCCTGGCCGCTTGACTCGCGGGAGGCGCGCGGCTACCTTCAGGGCAAGGAGGCCGCCAATGTCTCACAGCCTGAGACCCTGCTGCGTCGCACTCGCGCTGTTCGTGGGGGCCTGCATGCCGGCGAGAATGGCCGGCGTGAAGCCAGGGCCGAACACGCTCTTCGTGGCAACCGACGGCAACGACGCCTGGTCGGGCACGCTGCCGCGGCCGAATCGCGCCCGCACCGACGGGCCGTTTGCCTCGCTCTCCCGGGCGCGCGACGTGGTGCGCGCCCGCGGCGCGGCAAGCGGCGCAACGGTCTACGTTCGGGGCGGCACCTACTTCCTCGACGAGCCGCTCGTCCTCGGGCCACAGGACTCCGGCAGCGAGCAGGGGCCGGTCGTCTACGCTGCCTACCCCGGCGAGAGGCCCGTGTTCAGCGGCGGGCGCCGCATCACGGGCTGGAGCTTGCCGCAACAGGGCAACGTGTGGACCGCCGAGATTCCCGAGGCGAAGGCGGGCAAGTGGTACCCCCAGCAACTCTTCGTGAACGGCCAGCGCCGCACGCGGGCGCGAATCCCCAACGAAGGGTATCTCCTCAACAACGGCCCCATCGAGCCCCTCACCGACCGCAAGAAGGCGATGAGCGACCCCAACGCGAAGAACGGCTTCCGCTTCAAGCCCGGCGACATCAAACGCTGGGCGAACCTCGACGATGCGGTGATCTACCAGTTTCACTCCTGGACGGCTTCGCTCCATTGGATCCAGGAGTTGGACGAGGCGGCGGGCATCGTGCGCTTCACCGCGCCCGCCAACTGGCCGACGGGCTACTGGACGACGCACGAGCGCTATTACGTCGAGAACGTGCCCGAGGCGCTCGACGCCCCAGGCGAGTGGTACCTCGACCGGGCGACGGGCGTGCTGGCTCACTGGCCGCTGCCGGGCGAGAACCTGGCGAGAGCCGAGGTCATCGCGCCGCGTCTGCGCCATCTCGTCCGTCTGGAAGGCGACCCCGCCGCGGGCAGGCTCGTCGAGCACGTGCAGTTCCGCGGCCTGTCGTTCCAGCACGCCGACTGGCTGGTCAAGGACAAAGGCGAGGCCGACGGCCAGGCCGCCGTGTTCCTCGACGCGGCCCTCATGGCGCGCGGCGCGCAGCACTGCGCCTTCGACCGTTGCGAGGTTGCCCACGTGGGCGAATACGCCCTCTGGCTCGGAGCCGGCTGCAAAGACAACCGCATCATCCAGTGCCACCTGCACGACCTCGGCGGCGGGGGCGTGAAGCTCGGCGAAACGGCCAGCCCCAAAGGCGACGCCGACGCCGCCGCGCGTAACGTGGTGGACAACTGCTTCATCCACGACACGGGCCACGTCTTCCCCGCGGGCGTGGGCGTGTGGATCGGCCGCAGCAGCCACAACCGCGTGAGCCACAACGAAATCTGCGACCTCAACTACACCGGCGTCAGCGTCGGCTGGTCCTGGGGCTACGCCCCCAGCTCCGCCCACCACAACATCATCGAGTGCAACCACATCCACCACGTCGGCCGCGGCGTGCTCGGCGACATGGGCGGCATCTACACCCTCGGCATCTCGCCCGGCACCGTGCTCCGCGGCAACGTCATCCACGACGTCTACTCGCCCGGCATCGGCGGCGGCACGGGCATCTACCCCGACGAGGGGAGCAGCGAGATCCTCATCGAGAACAACCTCGTCTACCACACCGAGCAGGGCTGCTTCTCCCAGCACTACGGCCGCGAGAACCTCGTCCGCAACAACCTCTGGGCGCTCTCCCAGCACGGCGAGGTCACCCGCCACCGCCAGGAGGAGCACTCCTCCTTCACCTTCGAGCGCAACATCGTCCTCTCCGCCAACGGCCAGCCCCTCGCCGGCAACTGGAGCAACGGCAAGTACACGATGGAGCGGAACCTCTACTGGGACACCTCGACGCCCGACCCCGACTTCGACGGCCTGACGTTCGAGGATTGGCAGGCCCTGGGGCGCGACCGAGGCTCGCTCGTCGCCGACCCCCTCTTCGTTCGGAGTCCCGCCTTCAGGCGGACTTCGCTTTCCCCCGCCGACTTCGAGCTGAGTGCGGCCTCCCCCGCCTTGAGGCTCGGCTTCGTGCCCTTCGACGCGAGCAAGGCCGGCCTCTACGGCGAGCGCGAGTGGGTGCGGCTGCCGAACACCATCGTCCGCAAGCCCTTCACGCCCCCGCCGCCGAAGCCGCGCTTCCCCGAGACGCTCGACGACGGCTTCGAGACCACGCCCGTCGCCGAGCAGGCCGCCTGGGCGACGGCCTCGGGCGAAGAGGGCGGCGCCTCGATCCGCGTCAGCGACGAGGCCGCCGCCAGTGGCCAGCGGAGCCTCAAGTTCACCGACGCACCCGGCCTGAAGCACGACTGGCAGCCGCATCTCGTCTACGCGCCGCGCTATCATCGGGGCGTGGCGCGCCTGAGCTTCGACGTGCGGCTAGAGCCGGGGGCCAGCTTCGTCCACGAGTGGCGCGACGCCTCGCAGCCCTACCTCATCGGCCCCTCGATTGCCATTGTGGGCGGGGCCTCTGCGCCCCGCGACGCTGTGGGCGGCGTGTCCCCTGTGGGCGGCGTGTCCTCACGCCGCGATCCGCGGGACGGGGACGTCCCGCCCACAATGCAACTGACGGCCGGCGGCAAGCCCCTGGCGACGGTGCCGCTGGGCAAGTGGATTCGCATCGAGATCGTGGCCGGCCTTGGCAAGCAGGCCACCGGCACCTATGATATGTCTATCGCCATCGAGGGCCGGCCCCCGCAGCGCTTCGAGCGGCTCCCCGTCGGCAGCCCCGCCTGGAAGAGCCTGCGCTGGCTCGGCTTCATCAGCATGGCGAGGGAGAAGGCGATTCTCTACCTCGACAACGTGAGGCTCGAGCGGCGATGAGCCGACCGCAATGAGGGAACAACGATGCAGAGACGAGGATTCCTGCGACGGATAGGCGGTGCGGCGGTTCTCGCGCTGGCCGGCAACACGCGAGCAGCGGAGAAGGCCGCGCCCCAACCCACGCCGCCCCCAAACGACCCCGACGGCGGCCTCAAGTGGCACGACATCCGCGACTGGGGCGTCGAGGGCAAGGGCTGGGCCGACACGGAGAAGCCGTTCGACCGCCTGCCCGCCCGGGCCAAGGACAAGGTGCGGCCGCCCGTGTGGAGCCTCAGCCGCCACTCAGCCGGCCTGTGCGTGCGCTTCCAGACCGATGCCGCGGCCCTCTCGGCCCGCTGGACCCTCACCTCGCCCAACCTGGCGATGAACCACATGCCGGCGACCGGCGTGAGCGGCCTCGACCTCTACGCGCGCGACGACGCCGGCCGCTGGCGCTGGCTCGCCGTCGGGCGGCCGACCGCGGCCAGGAACCAGGCGCAACTCGTCGGCGGCCTGCCGCCGGGCAGGCGGGCCTACGTCCTCTACCTGCCCCTCTACAACGGTGTCGAATCCGTCGAGGTCGGCCTCGACCCCAAGGCCGCCGTCGAACCGCTGCCGCCGCGGAAGACCAAGCCCATGGTCTTCTACGGCACCTCGATCCTCCAGGGCGGCTGCGCCTCGCGGCCCGGCATGGCCCACACGGCCATCCTCGGCCGCCGCCTCGACCGCGCCGTCATCAACCTCGGCTTCTCGGGCAACGGCACCCTGGACCCCGAGGTCGCCGACCTGATGGCGGAGCTGGACCCGTGCGTCTACGTCATTGACTGCCTGCCGAACCTGGGCGCCGATGCCGTGGCCGAGCGCACCGGCCCGTTCGTGCGCACCCTGCGCGCGAAGCACCCCGCCACGCCCATCGTCCTGGTCGAAGACCGCACCTATGCCAGCGCCTGGCTCCTCCCCTCGCAGCGAACCCGCAACGACGCCAACCGCACCGCACTGCGCCGGGCCTTCGACGCCCTCGTCGCCGCCGGCGTGCAAGGGCTGCATCTCGTGCAGGGCGAGCACCTGTTCGGCGACGACGCCGAGGCGACCGTGGACGGCTCGCACGCGACCGACCTCGGCTTTGCCCGCATGGCGGACGCGCTGGAGCCGATCCTCAAGCCGCTCGTCTAGGAGCCTGTCCGAGAATCCGCGTGAGGCTGCGACGCCGCCGATTCGGGCCGCACGCAAGGAGCGAGGAGGAGGCGATGCAACGGAGCGCATCGCGGACGATGCGCGACACAGCGGGCGGCCTGAAGTCGCGGCGTCCCTTCGGGTTGCGGCGTCAGCGGGCCGGCTGCCACGTTGCGGCTCCTCAGCGATGCATTCCAGGGCATCGCCTGCGTCGCCGCGCCTCGCATCCAGCCCGCTGACGCCGGCAACGCAGCCCACGGGGATTCTCGGACAGGCTCCTAGAGGAGAGGGAGCCGCCCGCTCGTCTCGCGGGGCAGAGACGCCCCGCCCGCAGGGTCGCGCACGGGCGGAGGCGTCGGTGGCACACGTTCGCCCGCTCTCCCGGCTCGTGCCCCTCACTCATTCGACAGCAGGCGGCCTCTTCTTTACAATGATCGGGTACATCGAAGACCCGGACGGCAAGGAGAGGCGTGTGGCCCGTCGAGGATTTCTCGGCTTAGCGGCGGCCGCGGGGGCGGCGTTCGTGCTGGCCGGCGCCGCGCCCCGGCCGGCGCGCGGCGCCGGCCTTTTCGACGAGCCCGCGCAGCTCGAGCCGCTGAAGCTCGACAGGCCGGCCGCCCAGGGCTGGCGCGCAATCGCCGGCGCCATCAAGCCCCTCGCCGGCATCGCCTATCCCGGCGAGCAGGTCGCCATCCAGTTCTCGGTGCGCAACGAGGGCGCCGCGCCCATCGAAGCGATCCCGGTGCTCGAGATCGTCCGCGTCGCCGGCCGCTTCGTGCGGTTCGAGCCCGACCCCGATGTGCTGGGCGGCGCCCGCGAGATCACCGCCCTGGCGCCCGCCGGCGAACCCGTCCGCCTCGACTTCCCCCTGCTCGCGCTCGCCCCGAAGAACGACGCAACCCTGTCGTGGCAGACCGATCCCGACCACCCTTTCGCCGAGCCGGGCCTCTACGCGCTCGTCTTCGAGCTGCCGCGGCGGGGGCGCCAGATCATCGCCACCTTCGCGCGCGTCCACCCGCCGGCCGCCGAAGGCGCCGCGGCAGGGTCGGCCCTCGTCTACCCGCTCGACCTCCAGGGCCCCCTCGCGCGCCAGCTCGATCTCGCCAAGCGCCTGGGCTTCCGCTGGGTGCGCGCCAACGGCATGCCCAACTGGGCCGCGGCCAGCCAGCCCAACCTCGCCTCGCCCTTCGACTGGTCGAGGCTGGACGCGTGGATCGAGGAGTTCCGCTCGCGCGGGCTGCGCCTGATCACCAGCCTGGCCGGCTCGCCGCGCCAGGCCATCACCGCGGCCAACTGGCAGGCCGGCAACTACGTGCACGACCCGCAGCACGACGAGCGGTTCGGCGACTTCGTGGAGGAGGCCGTGGCCCGCTACTGCGGAGCCGACGGCCAGGGGCCGCTCCAGATCATTGACTTCTGGCACGAGCCCTGGGAGGGGGGCGGCGGCGCCGGCTGGAAGAGCGACGCGCCCCGCTATCGCGCCCTCTACGCCATCGTGAGCGACCGCGCGCGCAAGGGCAGCCGCCGCATCACCGTGGGCGGCACCTCCAGCATGACCAACACGTACGACAAGTTCCTCTCGCTCCGCGACGGCGAGGCCGTCTGGGGCCCGCGGCTCGGCGTGCTCACCGACCGCGGCGTGCCGCCCCACGCCTGCTTCGGGCCGCGCGCGGGCCGCAGGCTCATCGCCACCTCGATGGAGCTGGCCGCGCGCGGCGGCAGCGCCGACACGCTCGTGGCCGCTGCTACCCATCTCACCGCCGCCGGCCAGCGCAAGGTCTGCCCGGTCAACGCCGACGGCTTCTTCTGGGAGAACGGCCCGGCCGGCCCGCTCTGCGCCCCGGCCGCCGCCGCCGCCAGCGCCTTCCTGCACTTCACGGCCGGCCTCGACTTCGAGCGCATCGTCTCCCACGACCGCCTGCCCTGGCTCTACCAGTGGGGCGGCGGCCCGCGCGTGCTCTTCATCCTCGCCGGCGACCGCCATCGCCTCTCCCCCAACGCCGTCGCCCCCTTCGACCAGATCCGCGCCGACGGCACCATCCGCATCGAGACCATGGACGGCCGCCTCCAGGCCTGGGACCAGTACGGCACCCCCTATGCCGCCGAGGGCGGCCAGTTCCGCCTCCCGTGCTCCGCCGAGTCGGTCTACCTCGAGGCCCCCGGCGTGCCCGCGCCCATGGTCGCCCAGACCGTCGCCGACGGCCGCATCGAGGGCGTCACCCCGGTCGAGTTCTTCGCCGACGACTTCACCGTGCCCCTCCCCAGGCTCAAGGCCGTGGAGGTCGAGGTCCACAACGTCCTCACCCACCAGATTCACGGCACCGTCACCGTCGTGCCGCCCAGCTCGATTGGCCTTCAGGAGACCATGGTCTCCGTGTCGCTGGGCGCCGGCGCCACCAAGACCCTGTCGCTGCCGGTCACATGGGCCAAGCCGCATCCCGCCAATGCCTACCCCTTCACGTTCCGCTTCGCGAGCGCCGCCGGCAAGGCCGAGCGCACCGAGGAACTGCACGTGCACACCATCGCCCGCGGCACCCCCACGGTGGACGGCGGCCTGACCGACTGGGCGGCGAGCATCCCCGTGCTGCTCCGCACGGGGGAGGCGCCGCTCGACCTTGCCGAGGCCGCCTGGCGCCCCTGGGAGACGCGCAAGGATGTGGCCCGCGGCATGGCCGAGCTGAGTTTGATGTGGGACGAGACCCACCTCTACCTGGCCGTGCGCGAGCGCGCCCGCGACTGGAAGCCCAAGCCGCGCCTCTCGACCCGCAGGGACGACGACTACTTCGGCGCCGACGACCTCGCGCACACCTATGTCAAGGACCTCTGGGACGCGCTGCCGTACGTCGGCCACTGCCTCCAGATCGGCCTGCGCTACCAGCCCTTCCGCGCACGGCTCGCGCCCGCGGGCGTGGTGCCGCCGCGCATGGTGGCCGACGACGACACCGACACCGAGTACGCCCTGTGGGGCACGCCCGACGGCGGGGCCGAGCTCTGGCGCAGCGCGGCGCCCGAGCTCGGCTTCTTCAACTTCCTGCCGCGCTGCATGCCCGAGGGCTACGACGGCGTGCCCAAGGGCGCGCAGGCCGTGGTCAAGCGCCAGGGCGACGACACGATCTACGAGGCCGCCATCCCGCTGGCCGACCTGCCCGGCCTCAAGCCCGCCCCCGGCAAGGTGATCCAGATCGCCTTCGCCCTGCCTGGCTCGGGCCTCGAGCTGGGCGCGGGCCGCAGCCGCCCGCGCACCAACTGCCTCACCCTCCGGCCCACCTGGGGCAGCCGACTCTCCAACGACATCCGATGGGGATTCGTCAAGGACTGAGGCCCCGCCCGACCGATCGGGCCCATCGCTTTACAGCCCCCGGCACACCTGCTAGACTCTGGAGGCGGTCAGAGGCCCCATCGGTGTGTGTGAGCCTTTGGACTGCGTGCGCGAAGCACCGCTTTGGATGAAGCAGGTGCAGGCATAGAGCGGCGCTCCGCTCCGCACTCCGAAAGGCGGTCGGCCACTGAGATCGGGAGTCCCGCAAACTATGCGTAAGGCCGTGCTGTCCAATGGCGTCGAGTTGACCCTCCTCTCCCGCGGCGGCCGCTTCCTCGGTCTCGGCGAGGTGCGCGTCGGCGGCGTGCCGCTGCGAAGCGGTCGCAGGCCGATGTTCGTCGAGATTCGCAACCCCAGCGCCATCACGCTTTGCGATTACACGATCGAACATGAGGAGGCCAACGACACCGGCATCACGCTCGACTTCTCGATGAAACGCCGCGAGGGCGGGGTGATGGACTGGATGGTCCACTCTGTCCGCAACCGCTACAGCACGGCCGACTGGACGCAGGCCGCGCAGCCCGCGCCCGACACGCATCTGCTCCTGGAGCTCAGGCCCGTGAGCCGCACGCTCGCAGGCCGCGCGTTCACGGGCTTCGCGTATCAGTATCGCTACCGCAGCGAGAGCATCCCCATCTACAAGCTCCTCGACCGTGGCACCTGGGAGCCGGGCGGCCGGGCCACGGGCTGCGAGTTCTGGATGCGCTCGTGCTTCGTGCCCTCGGTCGTCCGCTTCGAGTCCGTCGAGCAATTCCACTCGACCGAGTGGTATCTGCCGAGCTGCGACAACCCGAACATCTTCCAGTTCCTGCCGCTCCAGACCGAGCTTCAGGGCTTCACCTTCACGGCGTCGGAGGCGGGCACGCTCGTCACCTGGGCGACCGAGGTGGCCCACATCCGCTCGCTGTTCGAGAAACCCCGCGGGGCCGACGAGATCGTCCACCTCCACGAGCACTGCGGCGACTTGGGCCTCGAGTTGGCCACGGCGCCCGTCGAGGTGCTGTGGTGCCCGAGTGTGGGCGGGACGTCCCCGTCCCGCGGACCGCGGCGTGGGGACACGCCGCCCACAATGGGGGTGGATCCCCAGCATGCCAATCTATACGAGGCGGCCCGCGAACTGGTGCACGAGACGCTTCACGCCCAGCTCGGGATGCGGCGCGAGCGGGTGACGACCTACGGGATGATCGAGGAGTGGACCGAGCCCGACTTCGTCCGCTACACGGCTCTCGGCGTGCCCAGGCTCCTCGCCGCCGGGATGAAGAAGATCGGCCTCGCCAACCACTTCCAGAACAACATGAACGTCTACGGCGTGAGCAACATGTGCTGCACGGTGGACTACAAGTTCCCCGACGGCTATGCGGAGGGCCTGCGCGCCCTGTGCGACGCGGCGAAGGCGGGCGGGGCCAAGGTGGAGATGTGGGGCAACACGAGCGTCTCCAGCCTCTCCGAAATCTTCTCGCGCCGCCACGGCCAGCCCAAGCGGGTCGAGTTCCTGCCCGAAGAGGACTCGGTCGTCGAGCTGATGCGCAAGGCCAAGGCCCCGTGGGTGCGCAACCCGTCGAACGCCATCGAGGCCGACCACTACACGCCGGTGTTCTGCGTGATGAACCTGCGCGACCCCGACGTGCGCGCCTATTGGCTCCGGCGCTGGGGCGCGGCACACGACCAGGTCGGCCTCGAGGGCATCTTCCTCGACAGCAGCTTCAACCTCTCCAGCGACAAGTTCCACTTCCAGCAGCGCGTGGCCGCCGACCGCAGCGGCGCTACGGCCGACCAGACGGCGCTTCTCGGCTCTTATCGCCCCGTCGTCGAGCCGCCCGCGGCCATCCTGTCGCAGTACCGCGCCCACCTGGACCTCATGGCCGAGATGCAGCGCCTGGGCTACGACTACTGCAACGAGGACCTGGGCGTCTTCGGCATCCACCGCCACGGCCCGGGCATCGAGATGCGCCTGGGCTGCCTGCCGCTGTGGGCCGAGTGCATCGCCAACTACGATCTCCCGGCCATCGAGAAGGCGGGGGCCGACCCCGACGACGTGTTCTTCCGCGGCCTCGCCTATCGCATGATGTGGGCGATCTATTGGGACAACCGCTCCGACCGCCTGAGCTTCCACTACGGCGGCGTGCGCGGCGAGCACGACCTGCCCGCCGAGCGCCATCTCGCCCTGCTCCGCGCCTTCAGCGAGGTCAATCCCCTGATGCGGAACCGCGAGATCCTGCCCGACGAGTCAGGCGTCGTCTACCGCACCGAGGGCAGGCAGGTGCTCTGGGCGTTCGCCGATCTCGGGTTCCCGCTCGGCGCCCCACGCCGCGTGCGCGACGTGGTCTCGGGCGAGGAGGCGACCTGTCGCCAGCTCGCGGCCCAGAGACACAGGCTTCACCTGATCGAGGGCTGACGCATGTATGGGTGGATCGCGCTCCGCGCCGGGCCGCTGGAGATGTTCTTCGACCCCGCGTGGGCCTTCCTGCGCAGGATTCGGCTCGGCGGGCGCGAGGTGCTCCGCGGCATCTATGCGCCCGTGCGCGATGCAGCCTGGGGCACCGTGCCGCCCCGCGTGTCGAACCTGAAGGTCGAGAAAGGCGCCGATTCGTTCCGCCTGAACTTCGACGCCGAGTGCCGGCGGGGCGACGTTGACTTCGCCTGGCAGGGCACCATCGCGGGCGAGCCCGATGGCACGGTGCGCTTCACCTTCAAGGGCGTGGCGCGCTCGACGTTTGTGCGCCAGCGCATCGGCTTCTGCGTGCTCCATCCCATCGCCGAGTGCGCGGGCTTCCCGTGCACCATCGAGCACACCAACGGCGAGATCGAGAAGAGCGAATTCCCCACCCACATTTCGCCGCACCAGCCCTTCTTCGACGTGCGGGCGATCATCCACCGCGTCGCCGAAGGCATCGCCGCCGAGGTGCGTTGCGAGGGCGACACCTTCGAGACCGAGGACCAACGGAACTGGACCGACGCCTCGTTCAAGACCTACTGCACGCCGCTCGCCCTCCCCCGCCCCGTCGAGGTCAGAGCGGGCACGGTCGTCGAGCAGGCGGTCTCGCTCAAGCTCGATGGGGCTCTGCCGCGGGGGGCCCGCGGGAAGTCCTCCGCGTTTCCCCGATTGGTTGGCCTGCGGCTGGATGCCGACGAGCGCCGGACCCAGCCGCTTCCCTCGTTGGGCCTCTGCGTGGCCAGCCACGGCCAGCCCTTGAGCCCCAGGGAGATCGCCCGCCTGAAGGCCCTGAGCCTCTCGCACCTGCGGGTCGAACTGGCGCCCGCCGAGCCGGGCTGGCGGGAACTTCTGAGTCGCGCCAGCGCCGAGACCAAGGCTGTCGGCGCCGGGCTCGAGGTCGCCCTGTTGCTCTCCGAGCGAGCGGAGGAGGAGCTACGCACCGTGAAGGATGCGGCGGAGGCGCTTCAGCCCAGGGTGGCGCGGTGGCTCGTCTTCCCAACGGGCGAGCGCGCAGTGACGCCACCCGGCCTCGTGCCGCTGGCCCGCCGCTTCCTGACCGGGGCGCCCATCGGCGGCGGCACGAATCGCTACTTCACCGAACTCAACCGCGAACGCCCGCAGGCCCGCGAACTCGACCTCGTTGCCTACTCGTTCAACCCCCAGGTGCACACCTTTGACGAAGCCTCGATGGTGGAGTCCGTTGACGGCCAGCGCTGGACGGCGCTGAGCGCGGCGAAGTTTGTCGAGGGCCGGCCCCTGGCCCTCGGGCCGATCACCCTCAGGCCGCGAGCGAGAAGGCCGCCTGAAGGCGGGACTCCGAACGAGTTGCCGCCGAACGTGGACCCGCGTCAGGCGTCGCTGTTCGCCGCGGGCTGGACCCTCGCGAGCATCGCGGCCCTCGCCGCGCAGGGCGTGCGCAGCCTCACCTATTACGAGACCACGGGCTGGCTGGGTGTGATGGAGACCGAGCAGGGCTCGCCCCTGCCCGGGTCGTTCGCCTCCGAGCCCGGTTGCGTGTTCCCCGTCTACCACGTCCTCGCCGACCTGGGGGAGCTCGCAGGCGGCGAGGTGGCGCCCGTGGCAACCGACGCCCCGCTCTTCCTCGCAGGCCTTCTCGTGCGCAAAGCGGGCAGAATGCGGCTGGTCGTGGCCAACCTCACCGACGAGACGCTTGAGGTGCAGCTCGGCCCGCTGCCGGCCCTGACCACGCTGCACCCGCTCGACGACTCGAACGCGGCCGCGGCCTGCCGCGCACCCGAGGTCTTCCGCACCAGAGTGGGCAGGATTCTCGCCACACCGCGCGGGCCGAAGGGGTCCTCGACAATCACGCTGCCGCCCTACGGTCTCGCGCGGCTCGACGCCCGGACGTGACGTTTCAGCGCCACACATAGAGCAGGCAGGCGCTCAGCCACAGCGCCACGAAGGCGTGCAGCACGAAGCAGGGCCACAGGCTCCGCGCGCGCAGCGCCAGCACGCCCAGAATCACGCCGCCGGCGATCGAGCTGTACGTCTCGACCTCCGGCTTGCCGATGTGCAGGAGGGCGAACGGCACGGCCTGCACGACGGCGGCGAAATCGCCCAGCTTCGGCTCCAGCCCGAAGAGCAGGAAGCCGCGGTAGAAGTACTCCCAGCCGAACAGGTAGACGGCGTAGCACGCCGCATAGGCGAGGAACGCGGAGGCGCTGTCGCCTGCCGGGCGATGATGGCTGTAGTAACTCGCGAAGGCAGGATCGAGCCGCGTGATCACGAGAATCGCCGCGCCCATCCCGAGGCCGAAGAGCAGCACGTACCGCACCCACAGCCGCGCATCGCCGAACTCGAGGCCCAGTTTCACGGGATTGCGGCGCAGGACGAGCGCCGAGAACAGCGCGGCCGCCGCCGTGTAGAGCACGCCCTGCGTTACCCAGCGCTCGAGCAGCGCGTGCTCGGGCTCGGCTATGCCGAAGCGGTTGTGATAGCCCAGCGCGCACAGCACCGCCGTGGCGTAGAGCAGCAGCAGGCTCTCGCGGCAGAGCACGACGCGCTTGAGGCGTTCGAGCATGAGGGCCTCCGCAGGCACGCGAGCCGCATGCCGCTAGGACGCGGGCACGACGGGCTCGTTGGGCGACAGGCCGTCGGCGGGGTTCACCTTGGCGCCCGGCGGCGCGGGCACACGGCCGCGGAGCAGCGGGTCGTCGGTCTCGCGCATCCAGCGGTCGAGCCGGCCGCGCATCTCGTCGAGCGTTGCCGCGCAGGCGGCCTCGCCGGCCAGGTTGCAGGCCTCGTTGGGGTCGAAGGCGAGGTCGTAGAGTTGTTCGGCGGCGACGGGCCGCTGGCGCCAGCCGGCGGCGAGCCACACGTCCTTCGACGGGCTGTCATCGCAGTTGGGCATCACGCCGGTCGCCCGGCCGTCGAAGCGGCGGATGTACTTCCAGCGCCTGGTGCGCACGGCCCGCATCGGCTCGTAGGCGGCGTGGTAGGTGACCTCGGTGAAGATGGCGTCGTGAGTCTCCTCGGCCTCGCCGCGCACGAGGGGCAGCAGCGACGCGCCCTGGAGCCACGCCGGCCGCTCGATGCCCAGCAGGTCGCACACGGTGGGGAAGAGGTCCAGGTGGGTCACCATCGCGTCGCACACGCGGCCGCCCGCGAAGCCGCCGGGTCCGCGGAGGATGAGCATCACGCCGGTGCCGTGGTCCGTGAGGTTGCACTTCATGCAGGGGAAGGCGAGGCCGTGGTCGGTGGTGCAGATGACGAGCGTGTTGTCGGCGAGGCCGGCGGCATCGAGGGCATCGAACACGGCGCCCATGCCGGCATCGAGCGCGCGGGCCGAGGCCTTGAAGGAGGCCATGTCGCGCCGCGTCGCGGGCGTGTCGGGCAGCGGGTCGGGCGGGCGGCACCAGCGCGGGTCCTCGGCGGGGCCGGGCTCGCGGAAGGCGCGATGGGTCTCGTTGAAGCCCACCGAGAGGAAGAACGGCTGCGGCGGCCGGCCGCGCAGGAACTCGGCGGCCGCGGCCGACACACCTTCGGCCTTGCCGCTCGCCGGCTTGAGGATTTCGTCGTAGCCGATCACGCTGGCGTCGCGGGCCACGTGCTGCACGCCGCACAGGGTCGAGCGATAGCCCGCCTTGCGGAGGGTGTGGACGATGTGGGTGCGGTAGTCGTAGAGCGCCCATCCACGGTGGGCGAGGCCGAGCATGCCGTTGTTGTGCGGCATCATGCCGGTGAGCAGGGCCGCGCGGCTCGACGAGCACGAGGGCATGGCGCAGAAGTTCTGGCGGAACACCACGCCCTGCTCGGCGAGGCGCTGGATGTGCGGCGTGGGCACGGGATAGCCGTAGGGCTGCACGTAGCGGCCCGTGTCGTGCGAGTGGATGTAGAGGATGTTCGGGCGGGGCATCGGCCGGCCTCCTGCTGGGGGAGAGGGGCTTGCGCAGGCGCGGCCCGCATTATACGAAATGACGGGGGCGAGGCAATCGGCGCCTCGCCCCGTCCGGCGAACCATGTTCAGCCACGGCCTGCTGGCGGCTACTTCGCGGCCTCCGGCGGGAGGGCGAGTTTCTCCTTCGGCAGCGGCTTGAGGCACATGAACCAGTCGAGGCACTGGTAGTCCTTGCCTGCCTTCTCGACGCGCTCCTTGGCCATGCCGCACGAGCCGGGGGGCGGGATGATCACGTCGTCGCCGGGCTGCCAGTCGGCCGGCGTGGCGCAGGCATTGGCGTCGGAGGTCTGCATGGCGATGAGCAGCCGCTTGATCTCCTGGAAGTTGCGCCCGTTCGACAGCGGGTAGTAGATGAGCGCGCGAATCTTGGCCTTCGGGTCAATGAAGAACACGGCGCGAACCGCCTTCGTGTCGCTCGCCTGGGGCTGGAGCATGCCGAACTTCTTCGCCACCTCCATCTTGACGTCGGCGATGAGGGGGAAGGTGACCTCGACGTTCTCCATCCCCTTGTACCTGATCTTCTCCTTGATGGTGCGCAGCCAGGCGATGTGGCTGAAGTTGCTGTCGATCGAGAGACCCATGAGCTCGCAGTTCAGGGCCTTGAACTGCGGCATCATCGTGGCGAAGGTCATGAACTCGGTCGTGCACACCGGCGTGAAGTCGGCCGGGTGGCTGAAGAGGATCACCCACTTGCCCTTGAAATCGTCGGGGAACTTCACCGGCCCGGCCGTGGTCTCGGCCGTGAACGCCGGGGCGTCTTCCCCGATCAGCGGCACACGGGGCTGGTCGCCCTCCGCCGCCCAAGCCGCTCCCGCCACGAGCATGAACAATACGCCCAACACCAGCCGGCCCATGCCAATCTCCTTTGTCCGCGGAGAACCCGTCCCAAGCGCTCCCATACTCTCTATTAGGGGAGCCGGCTGTACAGAGTCAAGAGGCAGCGTTCGCGCCGGCCGCGAGCCGCCGCGCGAGGCGTGCGGCGCCCAGCGCGCCCTCGACCTCAGCCAGGCCGCAGAGAGCGTCGGGGGCGAAGGCTCTCACCGCCGCGGCGAGGGCATCGCGCATCGTCGGCTGGCTGCGCAGCACGCCGCCGGAGAGCACGACCCGCTCAACCGCCTCGGGCGGCGGCCACAGGGCGCGCGCCGCCACCTCGATGCCCCGAGCCAACTCGGCCACCGCACCCGCGATGATGGCCTTCGCCGCCTCATCGCCTGCCGCGGCCGCCTCGAAGACGATGGGCGCCACGCCCGCCACGCGGTCCTTGGCGAAGGGGCTGGCCCACGCCACCAGCGCGTCAATCCCGGCCAACCTGAGGCGCTGGGGGATGAGGGCTTCGAGAAGCGATTTCGGCCCGCGGCCGTCGGCCGAGCGCGCGGCAGCACGCAGGGCGCGGTGGCCGATGTCGAAGCCGCTCCCCTCGTCGCCCAGCAGCGGCCCGCGGCCGCCGACGAACCTCTCTGCTCCGTCGGCCCGTCGGGCGTAGACGAGCGACCCCGTGCCGCACACGGCCAGGATGCCCGTGCCGTCGGGGCTGCCCGCGGCCAGGCCCGCGGCCGCGTCGTGCGTGATAAGCGCGGGGCAACCGAGGCCAAGCTTGCGGACGAAGCCGCGCCAGGCCCTGCGGTCTTCCTCAGCGCGGACGCCCGAGACGCAGAGCGCGGCGGCCGCCAAGTCCCCGGCGGCGATGCGGCTGGCGGTGAGCAACGCGCCCGCTAGCTCGGCGAGTGCGCCCCACGCTGCCTTGCTCCCGACGGCATGGACGTTGGTTGGGCCGCCGACGTGGCGCGCCACGATGTCGAGCGCCTCGCCAGTCAAGACGCCGGTTGTCTTTGTCGCGCCACCTTCGATGCCGAGGAAGAAGGCTCTTGTCACGGCGTCACTTTCTCGCTAGTGTCCACGAACAGGCCGTGGAGGGCGCTGTCCTCGGGCTTCTTGTCGTTCCGCTCGCCGGGGGCGAGCACCTGGCCGTTCGGGCGGCCCGAGGAGTAGAAGTCGGCGCCGCCCCCCGCGTCGAGGAGGAGCGACCAACTGAAGCACCCTGTCTCGGCGTAATGGTAGCTGTTGCCTGCGGAGCAGCCGTGGACGGCGCCGCCGCGGGCTACGTAGCGGTCGGTGCCGTCGAGGTCAACGAGCCAGCCGATGGCTTGCATGGCGGCCGAGCCTTGGGCGAGGCCCTCGGCTTGATAGGAATCGTTGCCGCCGCGGTCAATGAGCAGGCCCGCCGCAATGTCCCAGGCGGCGCCCTGGCAGGCGGCGCACATGGCCCAGTAGGTGTCGTCGCCCGCGTCGTCGGCCAGGATGCCGATGGCCTGGTGGCAGCCGAAGCCCTGGCCGTAGCGGTTGCCGTAGTAGAGGTCGTTGCCGCTGCGGTCGTAGAGGATGCCGAGCGCCCAGTAGTAGGCGCCGCCCTGGGCGAACTCGCCGGCCTCGTAGCGGTCGTCGCCGCCGAGGTCGGCCAGCACCCCGATGGCGCCGCTCTCGTACATGCGGAAGCCGAAGCCCATGCCCTGGCTGTACGAGGCGAAGACGGCCGGGGTGTCGTAGACCGAGCCTTTCGGGCCGTTGGCGCGATAGAGGTCGTTGCCGCCAACGTCGAGGAGGAGGCCGAAGCCGCGCGGCCCGCCGACCCCTTCGCTGAGGTACTCAGCGATATAGGTGTCGGAGCCGCCGAGGTCGAGGATCGCCCCCACGCCGTAGACCCCCGCGCCGAGCGACCAAGTGGTGCCCGCGTAGGTGTCGTTGCCGGCGAGGTCGGCCAGGATGCCAACTCCCATCACCCCCACGCCGCAGGAGCGGGCCTTGCCCTCATAGCGGTCGTTGCCCGCCACGTCAACGAGGATGCTGATGCCCAGCGTGGCGCTGGCCGGGCCGCCCTCGTACTTGTCGTTTCCTGCAAAGTCCACCACGACCTGAATGGGCGGGCGCTCGTCCGATGAGTAGTGATAGACGTCGTCGCCGCCGGGGTCAATCACCACATCGAGCTTCGACAGGTCGTAGCGGTTCGGGCCGGGGCCGCCGAACACGATCCAGCGTCCGTCGGCCTGCTCGGCGGCCAGGATGTCGCCCTCAACGATTCCCCGCAGCTTTCGGGGGGGCCGCACGGTGGGGGTCTCCTTCGCCGGCGGCTTGCCGGGGCGCAGGACCTCCGCCAGCCCGGCCGCGGCATCGAGGAGGGCCTGGTGGTCCACGTCCATGCTCGCGCGGAGGGCCGCCAGGATGCGGGCGGGGTCGGGGTGCGACATCAGGTAGTGCTCGGCCGCGGCGTAGTCGAGGACCTCGTGCAGGTCTTTCGCCAGCGCCTTCTGCCGCTTGGCGGGAATCCTGGCGAACGCCTGGTCGCGAAGGCTTGAGACCTCGGCCAAGCGGGCCTTCATCCAGGCGATGGCCTTCGCGGGGTCGGAGAAATCGGCTGCCGTAGCCACAAGCGTCCCGCTTGTGGGCTGGTCCGCAACAGGGGCGGTTGCGGCTACGGGGGGCGGGGCCAGGTCGAGGTTCTCCGCGGCGCGCAGAAAGACCTCGCGTGGATCGCCGGGCACTTTGCCCAGCGGGTCGGTGATGAGCTTCTGAAGCTCCGGCAGGCGCGTCGGGTGATAGAAGCCCGCGGCGACGCGCGAGAGGCTGTTCGCCCCGAAGTCCTCCGTCTGCGTGTCGGCGAGATACTTCTTCAGCTTGTCGAGCGGCTCGCGGAGCTTGTGTTGCTCGATGAGCGGGTCGAGGAGCTTCTCCAGGGGCGTGGGGTCCTTCCCCTCAAGAAGACCGCCTGAAGGCGGCACTACGAACGGGCGACGGAAGGCGATAGGCCCCGACCAGTCGGCCTTCGAGGCGAGGACGACCTTGAGCGTCTTCTCCTCGCCGCCCTTGCCGGGCTCGGGCACCGCGGTGTCCTCTTTGCCCTTGGTGACGCGCACATGCAGTTCGATGGCATCGCCAGGCTTCGAGCGGGCGAGGAGTTCGTCGAACGCCTTCTTCCCCATCGGCTTGCCGTTGACGGCCAGAATGATGTCGCCGCGGTTGAGGAAGGGCGACGTGAAGGTCTTGCCCTTCAGCGGCCCGGGCATCACCCAGCCCACGAGCATCCCGCCCGTCTCCGCGTGGTCCCGGCAGAAGAGGCCGATGTAGGCCTGCTCGGTCAGGGGGCGCTCGGCGGCACGGCCGCAGGGGGACAGGAGCGATAGGACGAATAGGGCGGGTATGACCGGGCGGAGCATGGCGGCCCTCCCCTAATGCGGAGCTTCGAGCTTGACCTTCGCCAGGTAGATGCTGGTCTTGCCCTCGTGGCTGGAGTAGTAGCTGATCCAGAGCAGGCCGTCGTGAATGACCATGCCGGCGTAGCTCGTGTCGCCGCCAGAGGGGAGGGTGAGGATTTCGGTGAGGCGGCCGCCCTCGGGGTCGAGCGAGCAGAGGCCGGTGCGAACCTTCTTGTCGTAGAGGCGGACGGTGGCGAGGAAGCGCCCGTCGGGCAGGCGAATCATCTTCGGGCCGCCAATCTGCACGCCCAGGTCGCGCCACACCCAGCCCGTGTACGGCGGCTTCGAGACGCCGAGCTGGGCCGAGGACGGCTTGCCGTCGCGGCGGAGGAGGCAGTAGCACGCGTCGTCGGGCGCGAAGACGAGCGAGGTCTCGTTCGCATAGGTGCCGCCGGGGAGGAGGTCGTCGGCGAGCGTCTCCCATTCCTTCCCTCTTCCATCGCTCGTGTGGTAGAGGCGAATGAGGTGTTTGCCCCCGCAGGCGTAACCGATGCCGTAACCGACGCCCTTGTGCCAGGTGACGCTCCACATCCAGAGATTGGGGTCGGCGACCTTGTTCGGCTCGCCCCATGCCTCGCCGTCGGGCGAGAGCCACGTAACGCTCTGGTGCGTCTGCCCGCCGACGGGCTTGACGAAGCGGACGGCGCCGTTGAGCATCAACTGGCCGCCGGCCGTGACCGAGAGCTTGGCGTCGCGCACGTCCCCGCCGTCCCACGCCATCCGCGCGACCGACTTCCACTCCTGCCCGTCGGCCGACGCGAGGACGCGGAGGGCGCCGGTGTCGCACACGTGGCCCTTGCCCTCGCGGAAGGCGCAGAACCAGCGGTCCTTGAAGCGGATGAGGTCGGTGAAGGCGTTGTGGGGCGCCTGGTCCCAGATTCTCCGCACCTCGACGAGCGTGGCCACGGGCGCATCTCCTGCTGAGACGAGGGGGTGCCAGCCGAGGACTGCGATAGCCAGCATCGTGCACTTCATGGTGGTCTCCCAGCCTGGGGGGGCTTGCCGTGACGGCCTTCGGGCGCCTCTCACCGGCATTCTACACTTTCCTGAGCCGCGGGCAAGAGGGGCGGGGAGATGGGCATCTCCCGGGCGAAAAAAAATCACGAAAATCCGGAATTCGGGCCCTTATTTGCGCAGGGGCATTGCCATTGTACTGGTGGCGAAGACCGGAGACCTGTCGCAGCGGGCTGGGAAAGACAAAGTGTGATGTAAGCAATTGCAGCATATACACTTCGGAGGCGAGGAGGCCCACAGCCGGCAATGGGGGCCTCGTTGCCTCGTACGGACGCCGCTCGGCGACGGCCCAGTAGGCCCCAGATTCCATGACCGACCGGCTGCCAAAGGAGGGGTGAAACGACACTCTGTGTCGCTTTCCCGGGGCGCAGGGCCGGGGCGCCCGCCCCTCGCACCCGAGCGGAGCCGGAGGCGGCCCAGTAGGCCCCAGACCCCATGACCCACCGGCCGCCGCACGCGTTCTTTGACAATCCGGTTTCCTGAGATGGTTTCTAAGGGCGGACGGCTCGACCACAAGCCTGGGGCGTCACGGTGACCGCGTGACGTGACGCCCCAGGCCCGGCCGGGGGCGGTCCGCCGCTTGACAACCCCGCCGTGGCGGCTACCATGCCGTGAGACCCAGGAGGCCCCGCCATGCAATGCGTCGGCAACGAGATTCTCTACTTCGAGACCGGCCCGGGCAATCCCGTGACGCACCGGGTGAGGCCCGGCGAGACGTTCGAGGTGCAGACGCAGATCAACGCCGGGCCGTGGCTCGACAAGCTGCCGCCTGAGGAACAGGAGGGTTGGCGCAAGAAGCTGTGCGGCGGCAACCCGGCCAGCGGCTGCATCTTCGTCGAGGGCGCCAGGCCCGGCGACATGCTGAGCGTCGAGATCGGCGACATCGCGGTGGACCCCATCGGCTACACCAGGTTCGGCGGCGGCACCGACGCGACGCCCCGCGGCTTGGCCTGCGGGCCGTGCGAAAAGGAGGTCCAGATCACCGAGGACGGCATTCGCTGGAGCGAATCCCTCACGCTCCCGCTCCGCCCCATGCTCGGCTTCGTGGGCGTGGCCCCCGCGCGCGAGCGGCTCCACAACGGCTGGGCGGGCGTCTGGGGCGGCAACCTCGACGCGCAGGAGGTCACCACCGGCGCGACCCTGCACCTCCGCGTCCAGTGCCCGGGCGCGCTCCTCCACGTGGGCGACATGCACGCGATTCAGGGCGACGGCGAAATCTGCGGCGCCGGCGGCATCGAGGCCGGCGGACGCGTCCTGCTCACCTGCCGCCTCACCTCGCCTGCGCCCAAGTCGCTCCGCTTCCCCCGCTTCGAGAACGCCACGCACATCGGCGTCTTCGCCCTCGCGCGGCCCGCCGAGGACGCCTTTCGCATCGCCCTGGCCGAGCTGATCGCCTGGCTTGAGGAATCCTATGCCATGCCGCGCACCGAGGCATACATGCTCCTCGCCCAGGTCCTCGAGGCCCGGGCCACCGAATTCGTCAACCCCCAGTTCACCTACGTCGCCAGGATTGCCCGGCGCTTCCTGCCCCGGTAGAGGCGGCAGAGCCGTGTGGAGCGGTTTCGCCAACCATGGCCTTCCGGTATAATCAGGCTGGCAGGCCGGCTTCCTACTACGGAGACCTACCTTGATGCTTCGGGCCCCTGCGGGCGTTGTCACGATGCTCCTGGCTTCGACCCTGCTCGCCGCCGACTGGCCGCAGTGGGGCGGGCGCGACTGCCGCAACATGGCCTCGGACGAGAAGGGCATCCCCGAGTCGTTCGACCCCGGCCAGAAGAAGGAGGGCGGGAGCGAGGTTGACCCCGCCACGACGAAGAACATCCAGTGGGCCGCCCGCCTCGGCACAGAAACCTATGGCAACCCCACCGTCTCCGGCGGCAGAGTCTTCGTCGGCACCAACAACGGGGCCCCCCGCGACCCACGCCTCAAAGGCGACCGCAGCATTCTGATGTGCCTCGAGGAGGCCACGGGCAAGTTCCTCTGGCAACTCGCCGTCTCCAAATACCCCGGCTACCGGAGCTGGAACGGCGACTACCAGGGCCTTGGCATCTGCTCCTCGCCCACCGTCGAGGGCGACCGCGTTTACGTGGTCACGAACCGCGATGAAGTGCTGTGCCTCGATGTGAACGGCCTGGCCAACGGCAACGACGGGCCGTTTCAGGACGAAGGGGAGTACATCGCGGCCCAGAGGCGCCGCAAGCCCGGCAAGCAGCCGCCAGGGGCCAAGCCCGACGAGAAGCCCGAAGAGCCCGTGAAGCCGATCGAGCTGACGCCCACCGACGCCGACATCCTCTGGCGCTACGACATGATCGCCGAACTTGACGCCTGGCCCCAGGACGCCTCGGCGTGCTCCGTGCTCGTCCACGGCGACCTCGTTTACGTGAACCCCTCGAACGGCGTGGACCTCTCGCACAAGAACATCCCCTCGCCCCAGGTGCCGACCATCATCGCCCTCGACAAGCGGACGGGCAAGCTGGTGGCGACGGATGAAGAGAAGATCGGGCCGACGCTCTTCCACGGCACCTGGTCCTCGCCCTCTCTCGCCGAGGTGAACGGCCGGAAGCTGCTGCTCTTCGGCGCCGGCGACGGCTTCGTCTACGCCTTCGACCCCACGCCCGTCGAGGTCCCGGGCAAGCCGCTCAAGGTGCTCAAGACCGTGTGGAAGTGCGACGCCAATCCGCCTGAGTATCGGATGCGCGACGGCAAGAAGCTGCCCTACAACAAGAACGCCGAAGGCCCCAGCGAGATCACCGGCACCGTCGTCTGCCACAACAACCGCGTCTACGTCACCATCGGCCAGGACACCCGCCACGGCGCCGGCAAGGGTTGCCTCACGTGCATTGACGCCACCAAGGCAGGCGACATCAGCACGACCGGCATCCTCTGGCGCTACACCGGCATCAACCGCTCGATGGCCACCCCCTCCGTCGCCGACGGCCTGGTGTTCGCCGCCGACTACGTGGCGACGGTTCATTGCGTGGACGCCGAGACGGGCAAGGCCTACTGGACGCACGAGACGGGCGGCCGCGACTGCATGGGCTCGACCTTCGTGGCCGACGGCAAGGTGTGGTTCGGCAACAAGAACGGCAAGCTCACGGTGCTGGCGGCGGGCAGGGAGAAGAAGCTCCTGGCCGAGATCAGCCTCCGCACCCCCATCCACGCCACGCCCATCGTCGCCAACGGCGTCCTCTACGTCGCCTGCAACAACTACCTCTACGCGGTTGCCGCGAGCCAGGGTACCGGGAAGTGAGCACATCGGGGTGCGCCCCCGTCCCTAAGGTTCCAATACCTTCGGGAGGATAAGGCTGAGACCCGGCCGCCGCAGGGGACACGCCTGTGCGAGGAACCTCCCGAAGGTATTGGAACCTTCGGGAGGGGCTGGGTCCGTTCTCAACGGTCTGGCAAGGAGTAAAGAATGGCGGATGGGCTTCGCATGGGCTACGTCGGCTGCGGGTTCATGGCGCAGAAGGTGCATATCCCCAACATTCTGTCGCTCGATGGGGTGGAGCTTGCAGCCATCGCCGAGCTGAGGCCCAAGCTGGGCCGATTGGTGCAGGAGCGCTTCCGCATCCCGAAGCTCTACGCCAGCCACGCCGAGCTGGCGAAGGACGCCTCCATCCAGGCGGTCGGGGTCTCGGGGCACTTCTACGCCCAGGGCGAGATAGCGATTGACCTGCTGCTGGCGGGTAAGGATGTGTTCATGGAGAAGCCGATGGCGGTGAGCGTGGAGCAGGCCGAACGCATCCTCGACGCCGAACGCCGCAGCGGCAAGCGGCTGATGGTGGCCTACATGAAACGCTACGACGCGGGGAACGTGCTGGTGAAGAAGCTGGTCGCCGACGCCCGCGCGAGCGGCGAGATGGGCAAGCTGCGCTTCGTGCGCAACCACGGCTTCTGCGGCGACTGGACCGCCGGCCTGGACACGCCGATGGAGAAGACCGATGAGCCGTATCCCGTCGTCCAGCCCAAGTACCCCGCCTGGCTGCCCGAGAAGCACGTCAACGGCTACCTCGGCTACCTCCAGCAGTACACGCACAACGTCAACCTCGTCCGCTGGTTCCTTGATGCGGGGGGCGACGTGAAGGTGAAGGCTGTGGAGCTTGACCGCGAGCGCGGCTACTTCGGCGTCGTCGTCCTGGAGGTCGCGGGCGTCCAGACAGTCATCGAATCGGGCGCCGTGGCCTACCACGGCTGGGAGGAGCACACGCAGCTCTACTTCGAGGGCGGCTGGATACGCACCGAGGCCCCGCCGCTGCTGCTTCGCAACGTGCCGGCCACGGTGGAGGTCTACCGCGGCAACACGCCGGCGAAGGTGGCCACTCACACCTTTCCCGAGGGCGGGCGCGAATGGTCCTACAGGGCCGAGATGCGGCACTTCATCGAGTGCGTGCGCACCGGCGCACCGTTCCGTTCCCCCGCCTCCGACACGCTGGAGGATGTGCGGACCTTCGAGGCGATCTACCAGAGGCACCTGGCGCGCCTGGCCACATAGCGGAGACAGGAATGCTCGTCACCGACCTCAATGCGTTGCCCCTGCGCGAGTTGTTCGGCTGCAAGGCCCACGTGGTGCACTCGCAGTGCATGACCTTCGTGCACTGGCGCTTCGAGCCGGGCCAGGTGATCGCCCCCCACGCGCACCCGCACGAGCAGGTGGCCACGGTGATCGCGGGCGATCTGGAGCTGACCGTGGGAGAAGACACCCGGCGCCTCGGCCCGGGGTGCGTGGCCGTGGTCCCCCCCAACGTTGCGCACACGGCGAGAGCGCTCTCAGCCTGCTACGTCATTGATGCCTTCTATCCCGTGCGCGAGGACTACCGTTGAGGTTTGACCGCGAGGCGGCCAGACGCTACAATTTGCGGGTGAGAAGCGCGAGGTCGGTCTATGGCTAAGCCGCTCGGGGCACGAGCGCGGGTCGTCTTCCGCGGCCAGGTTCAAGGGGTGGGGTTCCGTTACACCGCGCGCCGCGCGGCCGAATCGTTCGCCGTGACCGGCTACGTGCAGAATGAGCCCGACGGCTCGGTCGAGCTGGTGGCCGAAGGCGAACGGGACGAGATCGAGGCCTTTCTCGGCGCCGTCGCGCGCGAGATGGCGCCTTACATCCGCTCGAGGGAGGTGACCTGGAGTGTCGCGACCGGAGAGTTCCACGGGTTCGGCGTCCGCCACACCTGGTGAACTCCGCCGGGTTGCGGCCTGGAACAAGGGTGCCCACCGTTGCGGTACTGCGTGCTGGGGGATGTCCACGGGAACCTCGAGGCCCTCGAAGCCGTCGTGGCGGACGCGCGGCGGCACGGAGCCGAACGCTTCGCCTGCGTCGGCGACATCGTGGGCTACGGCGCCAGCCCCTCGGAATGCGTAGACCGCGTGCAGAGCCTCACGACTCAGATCGTCGCGGGCAACCACGACTGCGCCGTGGTCGAGCGCACCGACCTCGAGTACTTCAACCCCTTCGCCCGCGACGCCGTGGTGTGGACCCGCCGCCAGCTCTCGCCGCAGGACAAGAGCTTCCTCCACGAGCTGCCGCTGACGCTGAAGGTGAACGATCTGATGATCGCGCACGCGACGCTCTACCAGCCGGCGCTGTTCGGCTACATCGAGAGCGACTTCTCGGCGCGCCAGTCCTTCCGCGCCATGGACGGCAACCTGGCCTTCGTCGGCCACTCCCACGTTCCCGTCGTGTTCTTCTACGACCCCGTGAAGGACCTGGTCCTCTACACCAAGGACCTTCACATAGACCTCGATGGCACGGCCAAGGTGATCGTCAACGTGGGCAGCGTGGGGCAGCCGCGCGACGAGGACCCGCGCGCGTGCTACGCGCTCTACGACAGCTCGCGTCACACGATCACCATCCGCCGTGTGGAGTACAACGTCGAGGCCGCGAAGCGCAAGATCCTCGCGGCCGATCTGCCCGACGTGCTGGGCCGCCGGCTCCTCTTCGGACGCTGATCGGATGAGAACCCACGTGGCCTACGGCCGGGGCCGGCTCGAGCTTCGGCTGCCGCCGGACGCCTGCGAGCTGCGCACGCGCCCCGTCGAGGCCCTGGCTCGGCCCGCCGAGGCGCTCGCCGAAGCCCTCCGGAATCCCATCGGCTGCCCGCCCCTGCGCCAGCTCGCCGCGGGCCGTCGCCACGCCTGCCTCGTCGTCTCCGACATCACCCGGCCCGTGCCGTACCGCGTCCTGCTGCCGCCGCTGCTCGCCGCGCTCGAGGGCGCCGTCGAGCGCGTCTCTCTGCTCGTTGCCACAGGCACCCACCGCCCGAGCACGGCCGAGGAGAAGCTCGAAATGTTCGGCCCCGAGGTCGTCGCGCGCTATCCCATCGTGGACCACGACTCGCGCGACCCCGCGCAGCTCGTCGCCCTGGAGCGCCGCCCGTCCAGCGGCACCCAGGTGTGGCTGAACCGCCTCTACCTCGAGGCCGATCTGCGCATCCTCACGGGCCTCGTCGAGCCGCACTTCATGGCCGGCTACTCGGGCGGGCGCAAGGCCATTTGCCCCGGGCTGGCCGACCTGCGCACGATCCAGAAGCTCCACGGCCCTCGCTTCCTCGAGGACCCGCGGGCCGCCAGCGGCGTGCTGGAGGGCAACCCCTGCCACCGCGAGGCCAGCGAGATCGCTCACATGGCCGGCGCCGACTTCACTGTCAATGTGGCCCTCGACCTCCAGCGCCGCATCGTCGGCCTGTTCGCGGGCCACCTCGACGCGGCCTTCGACGCCGCCGTGGCCCGGGTAGACAGCTTCTGCCGCGCCGCCGTCCCCGCCCCCGCCGACATCGCGGTGACCTCGGGCGGCGGCTACCCGCTCGACAAGACCTTCTACCAGGCCGTGAAAGGCATGGTCGCGGCCTTGCCCGTCGTGCGCCCGGGGGGGGTCGTCCTCCTCGCCGCCGAGTGCCGCGAGGGCATCGGCAACCGGGAATACGCCGAGCTGCTCTTCCGATACGACGGGCGCCACGCGGACTTCCTCCGCGACATCGCCGCGCGCGACGAGGTGCTCCAGGACCAGTGGGAGTTCGAAGAGCAGTGCAAGGTGCTGGCCAGGGTGGGGGTGGAGGGCCTGGTGGTCTGCTGCGGCGGCATCGAACGCGGCACGCTCCGGCGTCTCTCGGTCACGCCTGCCGCCGATCTGTGCGGCGAGGCCGACCCGCAGCGGCAGCTCCAGGGCGCGCTCGATGCGCTCCTGCGGCGCCGCCCCGCCGCGCGCGTCGCCGCCCTGCCCGATGGGCCCTACATTCTTGCTGAAGTGGATCCCCGCTAGGAGCCTGTCCAGGAATCCCCGTGGGCTGCGTTGCCGGCGTCAGCGGGCTGGATGCGAGGCGCGGCGACGCAGGCGATGCCCTGGAATGCATCGCCTTCTCCTCGCTCCTTGCGTGTGGCCCGAATCGGCGGCGTCGCAGCCTCGCGCGGATTCTCGGACAGGCTCCTAGCCCAGCCGTTTCAGGGCCTCGGCCGCGTCGCGGTCGCCCCGGCGGCTCGACACGCGGTACCACTGGCGCGCCTTCTCGAGGTCCTTCGGCACCCCCTCGCCGTGCTCGTAGGCGTGGGCGAGCCAGAACGCCGCGGTCGGACAGCCCTGGTTCGCCGCCTGCTGGTAGAAGGGGATCGCCTTCGCGTAGTCCTGCTCGACCCCGTGGCCGTTGCGATAGCAGTAGCCCACGTCGCACAACCCGCTGTTGTGCCCCTGGGCCGCGGCCGCGCGGTACCACTTCAGCGCCTCGGCATAGTCGCGCTCGACGCCGTTGCCCTCGTAGTAGACACAGCCCAGCTCGTACTGGGCATTGGCGTCGCCGGCCTCGGCCCGACGACGCAAGGCGGCGACGTGGGATGGCTCGCTCTTCGGCATAAGGGTCTCCTTCGGCAAACCGGCGGCTGCGGCGCTTGCCTCCCGAGTTCACGTCCATTCTAGCCTCGAACCGGTCGTGACTCAAGCTCCGGGTCCACGCCGGGTGCGGGCCGGAATTGTAGGCAGGGTGATTGTCTCTGGAGCCTGAAGGGCTCGCATGGGATAGCCCAGGGCAACGCCCTGGGTTC